>NZ_SMAB01000009.1 GCF_004342885.1 Tepidibacillus fermentans | reverse complement strand
TAAATAAGATAAGAATCTTAGAAAATGATGAGCAAAAAAAGACAAATCCCAACTCAAATGAAGCATTTGAGTTGGGGTTTGTCGACAGTCTGAAAGTAGCACTTCTTAAAGTGCTACTTTTTTTTCTTTACTCATGAACTTCATCTTCAATTTCTGAACGGAATCCTTTAATGGATTCTAAGCGACGTTCATTTTTTGCGATAATTTGCTGTTTTTCTTTTTCAGACATTTCGTCTTTATGAGCATTGTAATAATCTTTTGCTTCACGGAAATTTTCTTGGGTGTTTTGGATCATTTGTTGAAGTTTTTCTACGTTATCAGAACGGTCATCTGGTTTTGGTCTTGTCACGGATTGCACCCCCTTTTCTAAAGATTCGTTTGGTCTTTTTCTTTCGATTTACTCTGGAATATTCATCGTGTCCACAGTCGATTCCTCAATGAAACCATTGACATTTTTTGTGGTAATATAGCCCCCACCCAATCCTTCATTTGTCATTCGATCAATATCCATAAACATCTTCTCTCTGCCTTCATATAGGGAATCTTTTGCTTTAGGATTTTTCTTTGTCAATGAAAGGACCTCCTATCATCACTGGTACACTCATTTAAAAAGAACAAGGTGTATCCTTGTTCTTTTTTAGTATTACCCTTTGAGAAAAAAGGTTGAGTTCTTTTAATTTTTTAGATTAAAGCAGTATTAAACGATTTAAACGTTTTTGGCTTTCTTGAAGGATCGGAAGAATCTCCTTAATTCTTCGGTATGTTAATCGATTGATGGGGCCAGAGATCGTTAAAGCAGCTAAAATTTCACCAGAACGATTTTGGATGGGAACAGATAATGCTGATGTTCCCGGCTCTCTCTCCTCGAAGCTTGTTGCATATCCATTCGTTTTTACTTTGGTTAATTGTTTTTTGTATTGTACAAGATCAATTTGTTCCTTGGTCTTTAGATGTTGGAAAATCATTTCTTGTTCATGCTGATTGGAATAAGCAACAAGTACTTTACTTGAAGCACCAACAGATAGAGGCATTCTAGCTCCAATCGGTGCGACTCGACGAATGGGTAATTGACTTTCAACCGATTGAATTCGTAACCGTTCATAACCATCAATGATATACAGGCTTACTGTTTCACCTATATTGTCTCGAAGGGATTGCATTTCGGGAAGAAACAAAACTGCTGGATCATTTTTCCCTTCCATATTGGCAGCTAATTCTAAACATTTATAGCCAAGACGATATTTTTCTGTCTCCATTGATTTAATAAGGAAGCCTTTATTTTCTAGTGTTTGAACTAAACGATATACCGTGCTTTTATGTAGGGATACATGTTTTGCAATTTCTGTAAGGCTTAATTCTTTTGCCTCAAGGAAAGATAGTAAGATGTCCAATGAACGTTCTGCGGTTCGAACCATTGCTCTTTTTTCCTCGTTGTCCTTTTTCATGATAACGACTCCATTCCGTTTCGTAAAATAAAACATCATTTTATCTAATAAATTATATTGAATGAAATAAAGATCGTAAAGATAGAAAAGTTAAAAAAATAAGAAAAAAAAGATATATCCGAATTAAGAAAAAACATGTATAATAAAAACGATGAGAGAAAGAAAGGAACTCTGTTTCACTAGATGAAACGGTTCTTTTCAATATTTAAGGGAGGGGAAAGTATGGCAAACAATGACGTATTTTCTGTTCGCTCCAGCCTTCAAGTAGGAGATAAAACGTATAAGTATTACTCTCTCAAAGCCTTAGAAGAAAAGGGAATTGGAAATATTTCAAAACTTCCATTTTCTATCAAGGTATTACTTGAGGCAGCTGTACGTCAACTGGATGGTAAAGCGATTACAGAAGAACACGTAAAGCAATTAGCAAATTGGGTTGAAGGTGCAGGGAAAGATAAAGAAGTGCCTTTCAAACCAGCTCGTATTGTCCTTCAAGACTTCACTGGGGTACCAGCAGTTGTTGATTTAGCATCAATGCGTAGCGCAGTGGCAGAAGCAGGTGGAGACCCTGAAAAAATCAATCCATTAGTACCGGTAGACCTCGTAATCGACCACTCCGTAATGGTTGATAAGTTCGGTACAGATGATGCATTAGATTATAATATGACTGTTGAATTTGAACGTAACATGGAACGTTATAAATTGCTTCGTTGGGCACAAGATGCATTTGATAATTTCCGTGCTGTGCCACCAGCAACAGGAATTATTCATCAAGTTAACTTAGAATACTTAGCAAAAGTTGCATGGACAAAAGAAGTAGATGGTGAAGTTGAAGTATTTCCAGATAGCTTAGTCGGTACTGATTCCCATACAACCATGATTGATGGTCTTGGTGTTGTAGGTTGGGGTGTAGGTGGTATTGAAGCAGAAGCAGGAATGTTAGGACAGCCTCTTTACTTTGTAACCCCAGACGTTATTGGTTTTAAACTAACAGGACAATTATCTGAGGGTGCAACTGCAACAGATTTGGCATTAACCGTTGTTGAGATGTTACGTAAGAAAGGTGTAGTTGGTAAGTTCGTTGAATTCTACGGTGATGGTTTAAGCAATATTAGTCTTGCCGACCGTGCGACTGTAGCAAATATGGCTCCTGAATATGGTGCAACAATGGGTTACTTCCCAGTTGACCAAGAAACATTAAATTATCTAAGACTCACTGGCCGTGATGAACATTTAATTCAGCTTGTAGAGGCTTATTATAAAGCACAAGGTTTATTCCGCGAAGATGGAATGGAACCACCAGTATTTACAGATACCATTGAATTAGATCTTTCTACAGTTGTTCCAAGTCTTGCTGGTCCAAAGCGTCCTCAAGACCGTGTACTTTTAACGGAAATGAAAGATGCTTGGAATGAGGTTATTCGTAAACCAATCGATAAAGGTGGACTTGGATTATCTGAAGAAGAAATTGAGAAACGTGTAGAGGTAGAACACCCAAATGGAGAAAAAACAACTCTAAAAACAGGTTCTGTTGTGATCGCTGCAATTACAAGCTGTACCAATACTTCCAACCCAAGTGTAATGCTTGGTGCCGGACTAGTGGCAAAGAAAGCTGTAGAACGTGGATTAAAGAAACCTGCTTATGTAAAAAGTTCATTAGCTCCAGGCTCAAGAGTGGTTACGGATTACTTAGTCAATGCTGGTTTATTAGAGCCGCTTGAAAAATTAGGATTTAACGTTGTTGGTTATGGATGTACAACATGTATTGGAAACAGCGGTCCATTACCAGATGAAGTAAGTAAGGCAATCGAAGACAATGATCTTACTGTGACATCTGTACTTTCTGGTAACCGTAACTTTGAAGGTCGTGTACATGCACAAGTCAAAGCCAATTATCTTGCATCACCACCATTAGTTGTGGTATATGCCTTAGCTGGTACCGTGGATATTGATCTAGCGAAAGATCCAATCGGCTATGATCAAAATAACCAACCCGTTTACTTAAAAGATATTTGGCCAACAAATCAAGAGATTCAAGATGCAATCAACTCATCGATCAATGCTGAAGCATTCCGCAAACAGTATAGTTCTGTATTTACTGCTAATGAAAAATGGAATCAAATTGATGTGCCAAAAGGAAAATTATATGAGTGGGATGAGAGTTCAACCTATATTCAAAACCCACCATTCTTCCAAGGTTTAACGCCTGAAGTAGATGATATACAAGAAATAAAAGGTGCTAGAGTTCTTGCATTGCTTGGTGACTCTGTAACGACTGACCATATTTCCCCTGCAGGAAATATCAAAGTGGATAGCCCTGCTGGTAAATACCTCATTAATCATGGAGTAGAACGTAAAGACTTCAACTCTTATGGTTCACGTCGCGGTAACCATGAAGTGATGATGAGAGGTACATTTGCGAATATCCGCATCCGTAACCAAGTGGCTCCTGGCACAGAAGGTGGCGTAACCAAATATATTCCTACAGGTGAAGTCATGCCAATATATGATGCAGCAATGAAGTATCAAGCAGATGGTACTCCACTTGTTGTCATTGCTGGTAAGGAGTATGGTACGGGTAGTTCCCGTGACTGGGCAGCCAAAGGTACATTCCTACTTGGAGTAAAAGCCGTTATTGCGGAAAGCTTTGAACGAATTCACCGTAGTAACTTAGTTGGAATGGGCGTACTTCCATTACAATTTGCAGAAGGAGTAAGCTGGAAGTCTCTCAATATTGATGGTACTGAGACATTTGATATTCTTGGTCTAGATAATGATGTGAAACCAGGTCAAAGATTAAAAGTCGTTGCTACCCGTCAAGATGGTTCACAGTTTGAATTTGATGTCATATGCCGTCTTGATAGTGTAGTCGATATTGAATACTATCGTAACGGTGGTATCTTACAGACGGTATTGCGTCAAATGCAGTAACATTCCATATGAAAAATAGAAGGGGTTTCCTCACACCATCACATGTACCGGCTCGTATAGGAAGTTTATGAGTTTCAAAAAATCTTTTATAAGACTTTTAAGCCCTTGGAATCACTAGGCAATTCCAAGGGCTTTATGATGTAAATGAGGGGCTTATCTCACACGTTTATTTTATGATTCATAAAATTGATTCTATTGTAAAAAAAGTCGAAAAAAAGTTTTACAAATACATTGACTTGTTAGCGTTTTCATAAATAAGATAACTTTAAATTTTATCAATTTAATCTAATAAAAATTTTTAGAAATTCAGTCGAATTCTAGATAGCAAGGAAGAAAATTATGGAAATTAAAAGTGGTATTGAAATGATTAAGCCTAAAATCATGAACGATTTTTACTACCTTCATCAGAATCCAGAAATCAGCTGGCAAGAGTTTAAAACAACCATGTATTTAAAAGAACGCCTAGAGTCATTAGGTTTGAAAACGATGACTTTTAATGATATGACAGGAGTTGTAGGTATTTGGGATCAGCAAAAACAACATAAAAAAGGCTTAACAGTCGCTTTACGTTCAGATATTGATGCATTGTGGCAAGAACTAGATGGTAAGTGGCAAGCTAATCATTCTTGTGGACATGACGGACATATGGCGATCGTGTTAGGAACTGTAGAATTATTAAAAGTAATTGGATTTGAACCGAATGGTACATTAAAAATTATTTTTCAACCTGCAGAAGAAAATGGAACCGGAGCTTTAAAAATGGTTGAAAAGGGAATGGTCGATGACATTGACTATCTATATGGTGTCCATCTGCGCCCTATTCAGGAATTACCTTTCGGAAAAGCAAGTTCAGCTATTTTTAATGGGGCAGCACTTTTGATTAAAGGCAAAATTTACGGAACAGCAGCACATGGAGCAAGACCTCATTTAGGAGTTAATGTTATTGACGTTGCTGCTCATTTAATTCAAGCTCTCCACTCCATTTATACTGATCCAATGATTCCTGCTTCAGTTAAAATGACTCAGTTAAAAGCTGGAGGAGAAAATGCAAATATTATTCCCGATTTTGCGGAATTTTCTTTAGATATAAGGGCCCAAACCAATCAACTATTAGATGAACTTTACGAAAAAGTCAAATTCCGATTAAAAGGGATTGGGGACTTATATGGGGCAAGAATTGAAATCGTTCCTTCAAATAAGATTCCTGCTGCAGAGGTGAATCAAGAAGCGAAACAGATCATGGAAAAAGCAATAAAAGAAACGTTAAACGAAGAAAATTTGGTGCCGGGCATTGTTACTCCAGGTGGAGAAGATTTTCACTTTTATACATTACAAAGACCGTCAATTAAAGCGACGATGCTGGGGCTTGGCAGTGATCTTCAACCTGGTTTGCATCATCCTAAGATGAGCTTTAATCATACGGCATTAGTTTCAGGCGCGGAAATTCTAGCTAGGGCAATTATTCATACCTTTAAAAGGGGGAAAAATGGTGACTGAACATTTAGTAGAGACATCTTTAGAAATACGCACTTTAAAGCAAATTGATGAATTAGAAAAAATACAAGAGCTTGAAAAAATCGTATGGGGAATGTCTGAAGTCGTACCAACCCATCAGACATTAACGGCAGTTAAAAATGGAGGATTAGTATTAGGGGCCTATTATGATGAAAAGTTAGTGGGTTTTCAATATAGTTTTGCTGGCTTTAATGGCAAAGAAGTTTATCTTTGTTCCCATATGTTGGCCATTCATCCTGAATTTCGCCATTTAGGAATAGGAGAAAAATTAAAACGAGCCCAAAGAGAAGAAGCATTAAAGTTAGGTTATCAACTGATCACATGGACATATGATCCTTTAGAGAGTGTAAACGCTTATTTAAATATTGGGAAACTAGGGGCAATCACTTCTACTTATATTCTTAATGCTTATGGGGAAATGAATGATTCATTGAATCAAGGCCTTCCTTCTGATCGTTTTTTTGTAGAATGGTGGTTAAACGATATCCATGTTTCACAAAAAAGTAAGGGTATAAGGTTTGATGAGCGGAATTTTAATTCTAAGTATGTTTTGATTGAATGGAAAGTGAATGATATTGGGTTACCTATTGCCACGTCAATTCATTTATCCTTGGACCAACATCATGGTTATCTTTTTGTACCAATCCCTAGCAAATTTCAACAATTAAAACACTTAGATCTTCAATTGGCAACAGATTGGCGAATGAAAACGAGAGAAGTATTTACCTATTATTTTGAAAAAGGTTGGGCAGTTACAGATTTCTTTAAGCTATCAAGTGACGATCAAAAAGGGGTTAATTTTTATGTTCTAACGAAAAGAGGGGAAAATCGTGGAATTTAAACACATTACTTTACGACATTTAAAAATGCGACTAAAGCATCCGTTTACAACGAGTTTTGGGACTCAACAAGATAAAGAGTTTATTCTTGTAGAAATTAAGAATAAGGATGGAATTTCTGGGTGGGGTGAGTCTGTAGCTTTTACTGAACCCTTGTATAAAGAGGAAACGGTAAAAACCAATTGGCATATCATGGAGGACTTTTTAATTCCTTTACTTTTTAAAGAACCCATTAACCATCCTGATGAAGTTTCCCAACGTTTTGCTCATATTAAAGGAAATTACATGGCGAAATCGGCATTAGAAGGTGCCGTTTGGGATCTTTATGCCAAGGAACAGGGCATCTCATTAGCAAAAGCTTTAGGAGGTGAAAAAGAGAAAATTGAAGTTGGTATTAGCATAGGTATTCAAAAATCAATAGATGATCTATTGAAGATCATAGATCAATATGTAACTGAAGGTTATAAACGGATTAAAGTGAAAATCAAGCCAGGATGGGATGTTCAGGTCATTCAACAAATCCGGGAAAAATTCCCTTCTATTCAGTTGATGGCTGATGCCAATTCTGCTTATACCTTAGATGATATGGACCATTTAGCAAAACTAGATGATTTTAATCTTATGATGATCGAACAGCCTTTGGCCCATGATGATATCATTGATCATGCGGCTTTGCAAGCAAGATTAAAAACTCCCATATGCTTAGATGAAAGCATTCATTCGGTTGAAGATGCAAGAAAGGCGATTCAATTAGGCAGTTGCAAAATTATCAATATTAAAATTGGCCGAGTAGGCGGTTTGACAGAAGCGAAGAAAATTCATGATCTTTGTAAAGAAAAAGGCATACCTCTATGGTGTGGAGGAATGCTCGAATCGGGAATTGGAAGAGCCCATAACATTGCTTTAACAACCTTACCTAATTTTATTCTTCCAGGGGATACAGCTGCTTCATCTCGCTATTGGGAGCAAGATATCATTCATCCTGAGGTTGAAGTGAATAACGGGGAAATTCTCGTTCCCGATGGTCCGGGAATTGGCTTTGAGCCGAATCTCGAACAAATTGAAGAATACACTTTATACAGTAAAATTTTTCGCCCTTAAAGACTAAAAAAGAATGGCCATAAAGCCATTCAATTTTCCGTAAATTATCAGAAAATTATAAAAATAACGAAGAGAGGGATACTTGATGAACGTTAAGCAAATGTTTAATATTGCAGGAGCATATGTTGGAGTAGTGGTAGGTGCTGGTTTTGCGTCGGGGCAAGAAATTTTACAATTTTTTACATATTTTGGTTGGTGGGGAACCTTAGGTGGAATCGTTGCTGGGCTTTTATTTGCTTGGTTTGGTTATCAATTACTCCAACTTGGTTCAGGAATGAATGCTAGCTCACATAAACAAGCCATTCATCTGATAAGCGGTAAATATCTAGGTTGGTTATTGGATATCATTATTACTTTCTTTTTGTTTGGTGTTGCAGGAATTATGTTAGCTGGTGGTGGAGCAGTCTTAAATCAACAATTTGGAGTACCTGTTACCATCGGTAGTATTATTATCTTAGTTCTAACAATTCTTACTCTTCTCTTAAACATGGAGAAAATGGTATCGGTGATTAGTATTTTTACACCTTTTTTATTAATCGCCGTTTTAATCATTACAATTGGTGCATATTTTACGATGGATAAGGATTTTGCAACTTTAGCTTCGTTTGCCAAACCTGATAAGGCTGCAACAAGTAGTTGGATTTTTGGTGCTTTTTTGTATGTTTCATATAATCTAGCGGCTACAGCCCCAATTTTGATTACAATGGGTGGAAAAATTTCTTACGATAAGAGAACCTTAGGAATGGGAGGAATGATGGGAGGATTAACCCTAGGTCTCCTTGTTCTCATCATTCATTTAGGAATGTTATCCCATCTTGATCAATTGACTGGAATTGATTTACCTACTTTATATTTGGCCAATCAACAATTTCCTTGGTTAGCGCCAATTCTTTCTATCATCATTTTAGGAATGATTTTTAATACTGCTGTTGGGATGCTTTATACGTTTACTTCTCGAATGGTTTCATCCGAAAGCCCAAAATTTAAGTATGCTTTGATTGCATCAGGAATATTAGCTTATGTATCAAGTTTATTTGGCTTTTCCAAATTGGTTGGTACAGTTTATCCAATTATGGGGTATTTAGGTTTTCTTTTGATGGGAGCTACCATATTTGCATGGTTAAGGAAAAAATCGAGATTAACCTCTTTTTCTAACGAAAAACTTGAATATTAGGTGATGATATGATATTTTTAATTTTGTTAAACACCTAAAGGAGGTGCAAGGGGTGGTCCTATTTTTTAAAATCCTTTTAGTGATCTTTTCATTAGGTCTTATTATCGCTGTCTTATTGCAATCAGGTAAAAATGCAGGTTTATCTGGGGCCATTACAGGTGGAGCAGAACACTTGTTTGGAAAACAAAAAGCTCGGGGAATGGATGCCATCTTGGAAAAAGCTACGATTGTTTTAGCTGTAGGGTTTATTCTCTTATCATTAATCGTTGCTTATATTGTTAAGGGATAAGAAAATTTGGACATAATAACAAGGTAACAGCAAGCAACCACTTGCTGTTTTTTCTTTAAATGGCTTGTATGTTTTTAACGCTGCTCCTAACCTTACGGCTTTCCGTAAATATGGTCGGTAGGAAAGCTCACTCTAAAGAATCAGCTTATAGAACATACAAACCTATTTTACAATAAAGCGGTAATTTATCCATGCGAATAGTTTGGTGAGGACATTCATGAGAAAAAGAGGTTGTGTATTGATCCATGAATTTACAGAAAGTCCATTCAATCAAAGGAAAAATACCTTCCTTTTTATCTGATTCCAAACATCTAATTTGCTTAGATGTAGGAAAAGAAAAAGTGGTTCAGCTTGTTGATGAATTTTTCTTTCCTGAGAGATAGGTGGAATGAAAATGAAAATCACGTATAAAAAGTCCAATCCTTTTTTCCATGAAGGGTATCGTTCAGTCGGTATTTTATTAATCCATGGTTTTACTGGTTCTCCAGCTGAGATGAGATTATTAGGCGAGTATTTATATCAACAAGGATATACCGTTTCTGCACCACTTTTAGCTGGGCATGGAACCACACCGGAAGAGATGGCAAAAACGAATAAAGAAGATTGGTTTAAAAGTGTATTACAAGCATATGATGATTTAAAAGAAAAAGGGTATCCGCATATTGTTGCGATTGGACTTTCCATGGGTGGAATTCTTTCATTAAAATTAGCAGCGGAAAGACCTCTTGCAGCAGTCATTTCTCTTGCAGCACCAATCTATGTTCGTGATAAACGAATGGCTTGGGCCAGATGGCTAAAATATGTCAAAGCTTTTAAAGCAAAGTCAGGGGAAAAACCTCCACATATAGAAGAACATTTAGCTAGTTATGATCGTACACCCATTGCTGCAGTGGAAAGTCTTCACCAGTTGATTCAGGAAGTGAAGCAACGATTAGAACAAGTGAGAATTCCTATTCAAGTGATGCAAGGAAAACGAGATGAAACGGTAGAACCTAGAAGTGCACAATACATTTTTGATCATGTTGCTTCCGATTTTAAAAAGTTAAATTGGTATGAAAATTCATCCCATATTATGACTTTAGATCACGAAAAGGAACAAATTTTTGCAGATATTTACGATTTTTTGGAAAGGATAATGAATAAGAATTCTCTTGGATGAAATGAGGAAAGAACGATGGAAATAAAAAGAGAAAATATACTGGAATTTATGAGAGAAACCCTTTATAAACCAATGACCATTAAAGAATTAGAGGAAGTTTTTGAGGTTTCTGATGCGGCTAGTTTTAAAGAATTTGTAAAACTCATGAATCAATTAGAGGAAAATGGGGATATCATCAGAACAAGAGCAAATCGCTATGGCCTTCCAGAGAAAATGAACTTGATTAAAGGAAAACTTCAAGCTCATCCAAAAGGGTATGGGTTTGTGATTCAAGAGGCAAAAGGAGAACCGGATATCTATATTCATGCAACCGATATGAATGGTGCGATGAATGGCGACCTTGTATTAGCACGGGTAAGTAAAAAAACATCTGGACCACGGATGGAAGGGGAAATTGTCCGCATTCTAAAAAGAGGGAATGATCAAATCGTCGGTACTTTTACCGAAGGGGAATTTTATGGTTTTGTCATCCCCGATGATAAACGCATCTTTCAAGATATTTTTATCCCTAAGTCAAAGATAAATGGAGCAGTTGAAGGGCATAAGGTAGTAGTGAAAATTACCAAATATCCTGAAGGAAGGATGAGTCCAGAAGGGGAAGTCATCGAAATCTTAGGACATAAAAATGATCCTGGTGTCGATATCCTCTCAATTATTCGCAAATATGGATTACCTGAAGCCTTTCCTGAAGAAGTATTAAAAGAAGCGGAACAAATTCCTGATGAGCCAACAGAAGAAGAGATGAAAAATCGCCGTGACTTGCGGGACAAGAAAATGGTAACAATTGATGGTGAAGATGCAAAAGACTTAGATGATGCAGTATCGGTCGAACGCTTAGAAAACGGCAACTATTTACTCGGCGTACATATTGCCGATGTGTCCTATTATGTAAAAGAAGGATCACATTTAGATAAAGAAGCCTATAATCGAGGAACCAGTGTCTATTTAGTGGATCGTGTGATTCCTATGCTTCCTCATCGTCTATCGAACGGCATCTGTTCTTTAAACCCCAAAGTGAATCGATTAGCGATGACTTGCGAAATGGAGATTACTCCATCAGGGCAGGTTGTTAAACACGATATCTTTCCAAGCGTCATACGTACGAATGAACGTATGACATATACCAATGTTCACCGCATTTTGGAAGAAGAACCTCCAGAATTAATGGAACGATATCAGGAGCTGATTGAAGATTTTCGGATGATGCGCGATCTAGCCATGATCTTAAGAAAGAAACGAATGGCAAGAGGTGCTATCGACTTTAATTTCGATGAAGCGAAAATTAATGTCGATGAAAATGGGAAACCGATCGAAATCAAAAAACGAGAACGCTCTATTGCAGAACAAATCATTGAAGAGTTCATGCTTGTTGCTAATGAAACGGTAGCTGAGCATTTTTATTGGTTACGTGTGCCTTTTTTGTATCGTGTCCATGAAGATCCAGATCCTGATAAACTGTTTGCTTTTACAGAGTTTATTACCAATTTTGGTTATGTTGTAAAAGGCGTTGGTAATCAAATTCACCCTAGAGTGTTGCAAAGCTTATTAGAAGAGATTAAAGATACACCAGAGGAAACGGTCATTAGTACGGTTTTGTTGCGATCGATGAAGCAAGCTAGATATGATGCTGAGCCTTTAGGTCACTTTGGTTTATCTGTGGATTATTATTCTCATTTTACTTCACCGATCCGACGTTATCCTGACTTACAGATTCATCGGATTATACGCGAGGTCTTAGAAAATGGAACACTTTCGCCAGAAAGGCATGCATATCTTCATGGCTTGATGCCAATTGTTGCTGAACATTCCTCAGAACGAGAGAGAACAGCAGTCGATGCAGAGCGGGATACAGAACAATTGAAAAAGGCCGAGTTTATGTTAGACAAAATTGGTGAAGAGTTTGAAGGGATTATTAGCTCAGTTACTTCGTTTGGTATGTTTGTTGAATTGGATAATTTGGTGGAAGGTATGATTCATGTCAGTTACCTAACCGATGATTACTACTATTATCACGAAAAACAGTACGCGCTGATTGGTGAACGAACAGGGAAAATCTACCGAATTGGTGATATGGTCAAAGTGCGAGTCGTGAATGTGAATATGAATGACCACACCATTGATTTTGAATTGGTAGATATGAAACCGAAATCTGAGTCTAAAAATAAACACCAAAAAGTAATTGAGGTTGAAAAAGGAAAGAAAGCCAAAAAGAAAAAACGGCCGAAAATGAAAGATCAGGTATTTCTCATAAAAGAAAAGAAAAAGATGAAAAAAGATAAAAGAAAATCAAAACGAAAATAAACTTTATAAAATCTCCCTTCAAATTTCATGGGAGATTTTGTTTTTGATTGGAAAGTGAATTGAAACCCAATTCCTTTCATGATAAAATACTTGATACGGATTTGTATCATATTAAGAGGAAGGTGAGCACGAGATGGGGAAAAAAGATGTAAAAGTTGTAGCCCAAAATAAAAAAGCAACACATGATTATTTTATTGAGGATACTTATGAAGCTGGAATCGTGCTTACTGGAACAGAAATTAAATCCATTCGTGCGGGCAAAGCGAATTTGAAAGATAGCTTTGCACGAATTTCCAATGGAGAAGTTTTCTTGCATAACATGCATATTAGCCCTTATGAACAAGGCAATCGATTTAATCATGAACCAACAAGAACAAGGAAGTTACTCCTTCATAAAGAAGAAATTCGCAAATTGATTGGAAAAACGAAGGAAAAAGGATATTCCTTAGTTCCTTTAAAGCTCTACTTGCGGAATGGATTCGCAAAGCTAGATTTGGCTTTAGCGAAAGGGAAAAAGCAATATGATAAACGGCAAGCAATCGCCAAACGGGATGCGAATCGTGAAGTGGCTAGAGCACTTCGCGAAAAGCAGAAATACTAATGGTAAAAGGTATAACTTCAAAAAGTATATCATTTGTGATATACTACGAGATGTAACATGGTGGTTGATGTTTAACCCAACTTCCAACATCCCACCTCTTACTTCTAATTTGGGGGCGTTTTGGATTCGACGGGGGTAGTTCGAGCATCAGTAGCGAGTCGAGGGGCAGCGGCCTCGTTAAAACGCGAACGCCAATAATAACTGGCAAATCTAACAACAACTTCGCATTAGCTGCTTAATTCAGCTTGCGGCTCTACCATTCCATCGCCCATGTGGAATGACTAGGGCTCACTCATAGTGGGATACGCGGTTCACCTTCCGCCTGTAGGTGGCCGAAGAGATCAATCAGGCTAGCTTATTCGAACGCTTGTTACTTGGCAGTCGAATAAGTGAAACCTTCTCAAGTAACTGCACTCGGAGAAGCTGATGTGGCGATGCTTTCGGACAGGGGTTCGATTCCCCTCGCCTCCACCATACATAAATCCTTAATGAGCAAAGAACATAAAAACATAACCATTAAGAGGGGGTTTCTCCCCTCTTATTGTTTTATCCACTCTATTGCTTCTTCTCTAGTTAGATCTTGTATCATTTCTAAGCTACAAGCTAAAAGAGCAAGGAAAACAGCTTGTAAAAATAGACAAAAGGATTCCAAGTTCCAAAACTTGCAGTAAATGCGGAAAGATAAAAGAGAGTCTACTGGTTTGCCTAATGCTTGTATCTGCCAGTATAATCATAGACTATTTATCGAATCATGGATATATTGGCAGTGACAAAAATGGATAAACACACATAGAATAAATGGAAGTTATAACAACTTTTTGTTAGATTATGAAGAATAACTGAAAAAATAACTGAAAAATTGAAGTAAAAGGATGTTTTTTGATGCTTTCAGCGAATGTGGACCTTTCAGAAAATATTGTAAAAACACTCATTGAGGAGCATTACGGTATAGACGTTTATTCAATGAAAAAGATTCGAGCAGTCTACAAAGTGAATACATCCCATGGCTCTTTTGGGTTTAAAGGAGCTGAAGAGTTGCCAGACCTTCCTCTTATTGCAGAGTATTTGAAGAAGATTAGAGAAAAAGGATTTATTAAAATTCCTAAACTCTTACGTTCGAAAGAAGGAAAATATTTAATTCACTTTGAAGACAAGGATTATTTTATGGAGGAGTGGCTTGAACTACAAGAGCTTCCTAATCATAGCTATCCATATGTACAACTAATAGGGGAAGCCTTAGCTGATTTTCATCAAGCTACGGTAGGAATTAGACCAGAGCAAGATAGTCCAAGATATGAATGGGGAAAACGTCCATCATTTCTCTTTAGAGCTTATCAAAAACTTACGAAAATGAAAGAGAAATTTTTATACCAATCTTCCCATTCATTAGAAGTGAAAATTTTAGATTTTTTACTTGAACGTTGTAGCCTAGCTTATCAATATATCAAAAATGTTGATTATAACAAACTTTTATCCTCTCATCCTGAGTCAGCCGCTTTATGCCACGGGGGATTGCAACACCGAAATATCATGTTGGATCATAAAGGAGAGGTTTGGTTTATCGATTTTGAGACATTATCTTATGCAGAACGGGTAAAGGACCTTGCACATTTTCTTGAACATCATGCAAAACCCTACGATTGGGATTCCAACATGGTCTTTACATTCCTTCATGGCTACCAATCAAAATTATCTACCCCAATCAATGATATGGAATGGAGGATTTTTTTCTCCTATTTAGCTTTCCCCACACGATTCTATCGTCGATCTATTCGTTACCTTACTAATAACTCTAATCCAGAAAAATATTTAAAATTGAAAGAAATCATTGACTCTGAGACAGAAAAAGAACCGTTATTTTTGCTTTTTAACCTCCCTCCGAAAAAAGTCTCCCACTTCTAAACGAAGTGAAAGTGGGAGATGAATTTCGGTTAGGCGTAGCCTAAATATCGCAATTATGATAGAATAAAACCAAACAAATGTTCGTGATTGGGATGGGTGATTCGATATGGCAAACAAAGCATATAAATTTCGTCTGTACCCAACGCAAGAACAAGAGCAACTTCTTGCAAAAACCTTCGGTTGTGTTCGTTTCGTCTACAACAAAATGTTGGCTGAACGAAAAGAAATATATGAGAAATTCAAGGAAGACCAAGAAGCCTTGAAAAAGCAAAAATTCCCGACTCCTGCCAAGTACAAAAAGGAATTTGCATGGCTCAAAGAAGTTGATAGTCTTGCGTTGGCAAACGCTCAACTGAATTTGCAAAAGGCATACCAAAACTTTTTCTCTGGTCGTGCTGAATTTCCTAAGTTCAAAAGCCGTAAGGCGAGACAGTCCTACACAACAAACATGGTCAACGGAAACATTATGCTTTTGGACGGCTATATTAAATTACCTAAACTGAAACTTGTAAAGATGAAACAACATCGAGAAATTCCGTCACATCATATCATCAAGTCTTGTACAGTTTCTCGAACAAAAACAGGAAAATACTATGTTTCTATTCTCACTGAATATGAACATCAACCTACACAAAAAGAAGTACAAGCTGTTGTTGGTTTGGATTTTTCCATGAACGGCTTATTTGTCGATAGCGAAGAAGGTAAGACAGCCAATTACCCTCGTTTCTATCATCAAGCCTTGGAAAAATTAGCAAAGGAACAGCGTATTTTATCACGCAGAAAGAAAGACTCTAATCGTTGGCACAAACAGCGACTAAAAGTAGCGAAACTCCATGAGAAAATCGCAAACCAACGAAAAGACTTTCTACATAAGGAATCGCACAAATTAGCGAAACGGTATGATTGCGTGGTTATTGAAGACCTCAACATGAAGGGAATGTCCCAAGCACTCAATTTCGGCAAAAGCGTTGCTGACAATGCATGGGGCATGTTTACTACATTTCTCCAATATAAGTTAGAGGAGCAAGGAAAGAAGCTTATCAAAATAGATAAGTGGTTTCCATCATCCAAAACTTGTTCATGTTGCGGTCAAGCCAAAGCGTCCCTATCCCTTTCTGAACGTACCTTTCGCTGTGAATGTGGTTTTGCGAGTGATCGGGACGTCAATGCCGCCATCAATATCAAAAAGGAAGGGATGAAACAGTTAGGTATTGCCTAACTTCTCCTCGAACCGTGGGGCACACGGGGATCGCTCGGTCAACTTCCCTTCACAAGAAGGGATTACCCGAGAAGCCCCCACCTCTAAGCGTTAGCGTAGGTGGTGGGAGTATGTCACAGGATCATTTTGTGGTCTGTCATTATAACTGTGAATTGCATAAAAGCCTTTTACTTGCAACACCCTAAAAAGTGGAGGTGTTGTAAATGAGCAACCAAAATCAATTGAACGTCGATCAAAAAACACTCGTCTCTGCATGGAATGATACCCTTCCTGATTATTTGAATCCCTCCGATTCTGCAGAGGTTAAAGTTTTGGAAGATCCACCAAATTCTTTATTGGTTCATATTGATACAAAAGGAAGACAAGGATATCATTTTGACTTTCGTGTGACCTATTTAGATCCAAGAGAAGTAAAAGTGAATGTCGTTAATATTGGGACCGATGGATTGGTTGATGATGCACATGGTGTGATTGCACGTCAACTTGTAGAAGATTATACACGTCACATTCATGAATGTGCCCAAGCGTTACAATCGATTACCCATCCTTAATAGGAAAAGAATTTTGAAAAGCAGGGAATTATATATTCCTTGCTTTTTTCCTCTTTTCAAACAAAATTTGTATTCCCATGGTATATAATGGTTAAGAGGTAGGATAAGGGGGGGAATATGTGAAAACAAAATCGTACTTGCTCATCTTAATTAGTGCAACGTTATGGGGGTTAATCGGTTTTTTTGTTCAAGGGTTGTATCAAGTGGGTTTTCAAGCGATTGAAGTGGTGGCGGTTCGTGTGATTGTTGCGGCACTTTTATTATTTGTTTATGTCCTTTATAAAGATCGATCCCTCTTAAAAATTAACTGGAAGGATAGTTATTATTTTGTGGGTACAGGGATTTTTAGCATTGTCTTTTTTAATTGGAGTTATTTTACTGCTATGCAAGAGGTCTCTTTATCGATTGCGGCGGTATTACTCTATACAGCACCTGCTTTTGTAACTATACTTTCACGGATGATCTTTAAGGAAAGATTAACAAAACGGAAAATTTCTTCATTAATTATAACTTTGGTCGGAATCGTATTCGTAATCGGTTTATTCGAACAATCTACAACCATTTCTTTAAAGGGACTGATTGCGGGATTAAATTCGGGAATAGGGTATGCATTATATAGTATTTTTGGAAAAGCGGCCTTAAGGAAGTATGACACATTGACTATTACGTTATATACGTTCGTATTTGCAAGTATTTCAATGATTCCGGCGACACATCTTTGGTCTAATGCGGAATTGTTCTCATCAACGAAAACATGGCTTTATCTGCTTGGATTAGGCTTGTTCCCCACCGTATTGGCGTATATCCTTTACACAAAAGGACTTGAAAGTCTTGAATCAAGTAGAGCCTCAATTGTATCGACCATTGAGCCTGTGGTAGCCACGTTGTTAGGGATTTTTCAATATGGGGAACGCCTTACACTTTTACAATCGATTGGGATCGCTCTTGTGATCCTTGCCGTCATCATTGTACAAGAAAGGAGTAAGGATACACCTTGTCAAATCAACGCAACCTGCCATATATAGAAGGGAATCGAGTATTTTTAAAGCTAGCAGATGAGACGGATATTCCAGAGATTATCGATTTCTATTTACGATTGTGAAAAAAAGTAGGTTTGTGATTGTGCGAGGCTATTTGCTAATACAAATCACAAACCTTCTTTTATTTTGGATTATGGTTTCAATTGAAGTGACCTCTGTCAAGTAGACAGGCATCTATAACATCTTCAGCTGCTTGATTTCAGTTTAAATAAGCCTCTTTTGTTTCTTTTCCAATTGACAATAATACAATGACGCCAACAACGATGGTAGTTGTGAAGATTAAGAAAATGGATTGATAAGTCACTTTATTTGCAATCAGGATCCCGACTAATAAGGGTGCTATAATACTTCCGATTCGGCCAAATCCAGCGGCAGAACCTGAACCTGTTCCGCGAATTTCCACTGGATAATTTTCAGGTGTGTAGGCGTATAATGCTCCCCATGCACCAAGATTAAAGAAAGAAAGTAGTGATCCAAAGATCAGAAGTTGTGCTTGTTGCCCACTTCCACCAAATAACCATGCACTAATAGCTGTACCAAGTAAGAAAGTAGCGAGTACAGGTTTTCGTCCCCATTTTTCTACGAGATAGGCAGAAAGAAAATAACCTGGTAATTGAGCAATGGTCATGATAAAAACATATTCAAATGATTTAATCATCGTAAATCCTTTGCCAACAAGGACAGAGGGCAACCAGAGAAACATTCCATAGTAAGAAAAAGCGATGACAAACCATACGGTCCATAATGTAATGGTTTCCTTTTTATAATGTTTAAAGAGATTCGTTTTTCTGTTCTGTTTATTTTGATAGGCTTTTTTCTGAGCTTCAAGGTAAACCGGTGATTCTGGCACTTGCTTACGAACCAATGACGCATAAATCGCCGGTATTCCACCAATGATTAAAGCTAATCTCCAACCATAAGAAAAGTTAGGTATCACAAAATAAGCGATAAGAGCGGCTAATAACCAACCAACGGCCCAGAAACTTTCTAAGATAACCACAGCACGGCCTCGGATTTGTTTAGGAGCATGTTCATTTACGAGGGTAGAAGCGACTGGTAATTCAGCGCCAATACCAAGACCAATCAAGAAACGGAAGATAAACATGAACGTAAAACCAGTGGCAAATGCACTACCTGCTGTTGCAATACCGAATAATAATAAGGTATAAAGAAAAACAGGTTTTCTTCCTATACGATCTGCTAGTATGCCACCAATCGTTGCCCCGATTGCCATTCCGATTAAATTAATTGATCCAAGCCACCCTGTTTGATAGGAGTTTAATCCCCATTCCTTTGCCAATGCAACCATGATAAATGACAATAAGCCGACATCCATCGCATCAAATGCCCAACCTATACCAGCTATTCCTATTAATTTTTTAAACTCTTTACTTAGATTCATCGTTTACCCACCTCATGTGTATATAATTGTCTTTACATCTGACAACTATATATTAAATTAGAATGAAATAGAAGTATAGTAGAATTTGCAAAAAAATATAAAACCCATTGTGCTAGTAAAAGATTTTGATAAAAGAGGAAATTCAATTAATCTCAAGAATAAAGTATTTATTAAAAAGAAAAGGGTGGGATGTAATGAGTGGCCCACTCTGGTATTGTCAATATTGTAACTCATGGGATTCATTTAAGTAGAGGGGGAAAACCCTTGCCCTTCTTACTATCTCCATAAGCTCCCGGTATTATAAATAGGAAACATGTTTTGATTTCGTTGAGAAACTCAGATCCGTAAAAATAAAATCGAATAAAAAAATGAGAAAAGAACCTTGGGGTGGTTCTTTTCTCGTGTCTGGATTATTTATTTAACCAAGATTATTTTACTAGGGGTGCTGCCGATTTAATTTCATCAGAGACATGAGAGAACTTTTTAAAGTTTTCATTAAAACGTCTTGCAAGATCTTCTGCTTGTCGATCATATGCTTCTTTATCCGCCCATGTATTTCTTGGATTTAATACTTCTGATGGAACACCCTCAATTTGGGTTGGGATTTGTAATCCAAAGATTGGATCAGTAACAAAATCTGAAGTTTCAATCGATCCATTAATAGCTGCTGTAACCATTGCACGTGTATACGCTATTTTCATTCGTTGTCCCACACCATATGGTCCACCAGACCAGCCCGTATTTACAAGATAAACTCTCGCATTATGTTTCGTAATTTTTTCTCCTAACATCTCAGCATAAACCGTTGGTGATAAAGGTAAGAATGGTTCACCAAAGCAAGTGGAGAAGGTTGCTTCAGGCTCCGTTACACCACGTTCAGTACCAGCTAACTTACTTGTATAACCAGATAAGAAATGGTACATTGCTTGTTCTTTTGAAAGTTTAGCGATTGGTGGCAATACGCCAAATGCATCAGCCGTCAAGAAAATAACCACATTTGGATGTCCAGCAGTGCTTGGAATAACGGCACCAGGTATGTAATGTAATGGATATGCAGCACGGGTATTTTCAGTTAACCGGTCACTATCAAAATCTAAATTGCGATTTTCATCGATATCTACATTTTCTAATACAGCACCAAATTTGATGGCATTCCATATTTGTGGCTCATTTTCTTCAGATAGACGGATACATTTTGCATAGCATCCCCCTTCAATGTTAAAGACACCATCTTCTGACCAACCATGCTCATCATCCCCAATAAGGAAACGATTGGGATCAGCAGAAAGAGTAGTTTTTCCTGTTCCAGATAAGCCAAAGAATAAAGCAACATCGCCATCTTTGCCTACATTTGCAGAGCAATGCATGGAAAGAACATTTCTTTGTGGTAATAAGTAGTTCATTACACTAAAGATTGATTTCTTTATTTCCCCTGCATATTCAGTTCCACCAATAAGTACCACTTTTTCTTTCAGATTAATGATTACAAATGCTTCAGAATTGGTACCATCAACGCTTGGATCGGCTTTGAAACCAGGTGCAGCAACCACAGTAAATTCAGGCTGATGAGTTTTTAACTCTTCTTCGGTTGGACGAATAAAGAGTTGATGGACAAAAAGATTTTGCCATGCATATTCGTTCACAACGCGGATAGGAAGTTGGTAGTTCTTATCTGCCCCTGCAAAGCCATCAAAAACAAACAGTTCTTTATTACTTAAGTAGTTTAAAACTTTATTGTATAGATTTCTAAAAATCTCTGGTGAAATAGGTTGGTTTACTTTTCCCCAAGAGATTTTCGCGCTATACTCTGGTTCATCAACAATGAAACGGTCCTTTGGTGAACGTCCTGTGTATTTTCCTGTCGTTGTACGAATGGCTCCTGTTTTTGTCAACATGCTTTCTCCACGTTTAATGGAGTGTTCAACAATTTCTGGTACAGATAAGTTGTAATAAACGGTGGTTCCTTCTAAGATCGAATTTAAATCAGCCATTTTTAATCCCATGAAAATTCCTCCCCTAAATCATTAATGATATTATTTAAATAAAAAGTTCGAAAATATGCTATACTAATTAACTAATAAAGACATATTAATTAAGAATTATTATATTCCGTATAGCTTAATTTGACAATATGAAATGGCAAAATTTTTAAAAAAATGTTCGCCTTCTTTTTTTATGAAAGATGAGCATTTTTTATGCTAATAGGAATAACTTCTTTTTTAAAGAAAAGAACAGAGTTGTGTTTTATATGATCGGTGCTACAATTAGGGGTAGCAAAGAATAGGAGGTAGACGAGATGAAGGTAATTAAAATATCTCCAAGAGGATATTGTTATGGTGTTGTCGATGCAATGGTGTTGGCGAAAAATGCGGCGGCGGATAAATCTTTACCTCGGCCGATTTATATATTGGGTATGATTGTGCATAATCAACATGTCGTTGAAGCGTTTAAAGAGGAAGGAATTATTACATTAGATGGGGATAATCGTCTAGCATTATTGGATCAGGTGGATCATGGAACCGTGATCTTTACAGCACATGGAATTTCACCGAAAGTAAGAGAAAAGGCTAAAGAAAAAGGATTGGTTGTGATCGATGCGACCTGTCCAGATGTGACGAAAACACATATTTTGATTGAAGAAAAGACCAAACAAGGATATGAAGTCATCTATATAGGGAAAAAAGGCCATCCTGAACCGGAAGGAGCCATTGGTGTTGCTCCTGACCATGTCCATCTGATTGAAAAAATAGAGGATATTGAGCAACTTGACCTTCACTCTGAGCGAATTTTGGTTACGAATCAAACCACGATGAGCCAATGGGATATTGCTCATATTATGAATAAAGTATTAGAGAAATATCCCCATGCAGAGGTCCATAATGAGATCTGTATGGCTACCCAAACTAGACAAGAAGCAGTAGCTGAACAAGCGAAGGGAAGCGATCTTTTGATTGTTGTTGGTGATCCGCGAAGTAATAATTCCAATCGACTCGCACAGGTAGGAGAAGAGATCGCGAAAGTTCCAGCATATCGAATTGCGGATCTATCCGAATTGGATATTGAATGGTTAAAAGGAAAAAAAACCGTTGCCGTAACAGCGGGGGCTTCTACACCAACTCCTTTAACGAAAGAAGTTATTGACTTTTTAGAGCAGTTTGACGAAAACGATCCCTCTACTTGGGAAAAGAAAAGAACGATTGATATTAAGAAAATTCTCCCAAAAGTGCGGGAGAGAAAAGAAGACAAATAGATGTGATAAATTGCACTGCAAAAAATAAAAACCTCCAGTATATTGGAATCATACAATAATTGGAGGTGTAACAATGAACGGGTTACTTGAAGTTTTTTATGATGATCACGAACACGCTTTAGCACAATTAAATCAGTTAGAAAAATATTTGGAATATATCAAAAAGAATGGAGAAGCTGAAAAAGTTCGGATTCAATTGATCAGTTTTAGTAAATTCTTAGAAATTGCGTTAGATATCCATTTCGTTCAAGAAGAAGAAGCACTTTTCCCGCTTTTGGTACAAAAAATTGGCCCAAACGGTCCTGTAATGGTCATGGAGATGGAACATGGTGATCTTCGCGAATCGCAAAAAGCGTTAAAAGCATTATTAACGAAAGAAGAATTAGACAAAGAAGCGATTCTTGAACACGGTGGTCGTATTCTTTCCGTATTAAGAGAGCATATTGCTAAAGAAAATCAGGTTCTCTTCCCATTGTCTGAACGAGTTCTAACAGAAGAGGAATGGAAACAAGCTGAAAAAATCGCTGGAGAAATCGCATTAGGCCAGAAATTGGCCTAACTATTCCACATAGATCATTTTTTTGGTCATTCCCCCATCTATCGTTAAATTTTGCCCAGTTATGAAGCCAGCTTGTTCTGAAGCAAGATATAGACAAGCTTCAGCAATATCATAAGGCTGTCCAACTCGTCCCACAGGATGTTGCTTTTTGTCTTCCATTGTATGGTGTGGTTGGGTAGCCTTCGTTTTTTTCTGCCAATCTCTCACTTCAATCCAACCAGGACTAATGGCATTGACACGAATCCCATCAGGCCCCAAACTCATGGCTAGGGCATGGGTAAGTGCAATGATTCCGCCCTTTGAAGCAGCATAGGCCTCGGTATTGGGTTCAGACATGAAGGCCCTAGTAGAGGCGATATTAAGAATCACTCCATTTTTTCTTTTTCGCATATCAAGCGCTGCATATTTACTACATAGAAAAACAGAGCGAAGATTTGTGGCGATTACTCGATCAAAATCTTTCACATCGATCGTATAGATGGATTCCGTATGGCCAATCCCTGCATTGTTAATAAGAATATCAATCTGCCCAAATTGTTGAATCGTCTCATTGATTAGATGTTGAATCTGTTGTTCAGATGTAACGTCTGTTTTTATAAACAAGGCATACCCACCATGTTGTTTTATCAATTGAACATTTTCACTCCCTGCTTCTTCATCAATATCAGCGATTACGACTTTTGCTCCTTCTCTAGCAAATGTTTGAGCAATTGCTCGTCCAATTCCTTGCCCTCCGCCTGTGACAATCACCACTTGATCCTTATATTTCACCAATAACCCCCCTTGTTTCACTTCTGATTATTTTTCAATGTTACTCCTTTTGTAAGCATATCTACTACCATTTTCATATTTTTACCAAAAAAATTCAAGTCAAGTACATGGTTAAAAAAATAGAACTTCAAACGAAGTCCTATTTTTGATCCAAAGATACGATATAAACGATACCTTTTTTCTTTAAAATTTCCCTTGGGGCACCAATTAATAGATTATCCTTCTGATTCGCGCTTAACTTACCAACAGCTAAGGAAAATCCAAACTGATCCTTTTCTTCAATACCATACCAACGATGAAGAAGAGATCCATCTTCACTAGAATAGATATTCACTTGTCCCGCATATTTTTTTCGTTTGTGAGGGGAATCAAATGCACCAACAATAATTTCTTTTTTTCCATCTCCATCTAAATCACCTGTTGCCATTGTTTCGCCAAAACCAATATCAACCTCATCATTGTCAAATTCAAATAGGGGATAGAAGTAAGGTGACTGATAAGCAGAAATTCGATTTCCTTCTAAATCCTTAGTTGTTACAAATAAAATAGGTAGACCATTTTCTTCCAGTTGGTCAACATGAACATTGATCCCAAAACCAGGATCGCCAGTTAACTTATACATTAACCATCCGTGATTACCAGAATAAATATATACTTCTCCTTCTGGATTACCAGGAGAGCCAATAATGATCTCATCTTCCCCGTCACCATTAAAATCTGCCGCTGCTAAAGAGGTTCCAAAATCACTATTTCCTCTCGGGACACGGGAAGAAAATTTGCGGATTAGCGAACCGTCTTTGCCACTATATACGTAAACTTTTCCCCTGCCATCTTGTATAGGTTGGGGAGCACCAACGATGATATCGGGGATACCATCACCGTCTACATCGCCTGAAGCAATGGTAAAACCAAAGGCATCAAATTCTTCGACACTTTTTAGATGGAGCAAGATTTTATTCATTTTGTAAGAAAAAACTTTTACTTCACCAGATAAATCTTGGTAGGTGATCCCAACAATAATTTCATCGATTTGGTCCCGATTGATATCTTTTGTGATGATTCGAATCGTGTTTACTTTTTTCTTGCTAAGTGGAAGCGACTTTAAATGTTTTAGTTTATGATTGTAAATTTTAAGAGATCCCCCAACTGGTTGGTTGGTTGTCACAACAATGATTTCATTTTGTCCATCCCCATTTACATCTCCGATTGCTGTTGAATAACCAAAGGCATCATGATTCTTTTCACCTTGAATTTTTCTTATTTTCAACTCTAATCACACCCCCTAATTGGGCTTTGTATTAGAGTATGATAGATGCCTAGAAATGGTTCATGGTTCATTTTATCAAAAGAGAAATGAATTAGTTTTTTCTCAGAATGATTTAAAACATGATACAATATTATCGTCTAAAAAAAGCGGGGATAAGGGGAAAACGATTCATAATGACAGATTTTGCACTAGATGGGCGAAGGAATATATATGCACGATTAAGTGGGTTTTATTATATTTATTTTTTTGGAATGGGCGCTCTATATCCTTTACTCTCTGTTTATTTTAAGGATAAAGGTTTAACAGGAAGTCAATTGGGATTGATCATGTCGGTTGGTCCAATTGTATCGATCATCACTCAACCGATTTGGGGAATGCTATGTGATCGATATAGAATTGAGAAAAAGGTTCTTTTCATCACACTTATCTCCGCAGGAGTCATTTCATTGTTTTTTCCAATATCTCAGTCATTTCTAATCTTTTTAATGCTAATAGGTCTAATGAATGTCTTTCAAAGTGCGGTTGTTCCAATTACTGACAATATATCGATGAACTTTGTTCAGCGCTATGGGGGCCAATATGGAGATATTCGACTTTGGGGATCTATAGGATTTGCAGTAGCTGTTTGGGTAGCAGGATTACTGTCTGATCATTTTCACTCGGATATTATTTTCTACCTCTATACTGTGTCTTTATTCATTGCTGCCACGTTAACAAAAAGGATGTCGGAGGATGAGAATAGTCAGTTTTCGGTCAATGTTTTCAAAGAAATGAAGAAACTTTTAACAGTTCCGTCATTTTCTTTGTTTTTGTTAGGAACTTTTTTATTATTTGGGACAATGAATGCGAATAATACCTATTTTGGTATCTTTTATCAATCAATAGGTGGAACGAAAACAGGAATCGGTTTAGCGTTCTTATTAGCGGCTGGTAGTGAAGTTCCCTTTATGCGATGGAGTGGGAAATTGATAACGAAGTTTGGACTTTTGCCTGTGATGATTTTTTCAGCAGTTGTGACAGTAATTAGATGGTTTTTCTATTCGCTTGGACCGTCCGTTTTTTGGGTGATTGTCACAACGTTTGTACAAGGGCTTTCCATCGGACTGTTCCTTGCAACAGCCGTACAATTCGTCAAAACTAAAGCTGAGGCAGATGTTCAAGTAACGGCAATGTCTTTATATGGATCGTTTGGACTTGGTCTTGGAAGCTTTGTAAGTAGTATGATTGGTGGTTGGATATACGAACATTTTGGCATTTTGAATACCTATCTATATATGGCAATTGCATCGTTCTTAGCCATTCTTATTTTTCTAGTAATTTGGGTTATCGAAAGGGAAGGACATCCGAATTCCAAAATGATTAGGGGCTAGTTCTTTGGAAAGATCAACATAGAGGCTGACGATAACAAAACTCCCTTCATAATGCGAAGGGAGTTTTTCATGTCTTAATTGGTTTTTATTTTGAATATGGAATAGAGAGGACAATAACCAATTGCACCAGTTAGCAAAGGAATTACTCCTATCCAACCAAAATTACGAAAAGAGATGTCGGTAAATAGTAGTGCAAGGAGTATAACTCCTAAAATGACTCGAATGATTCGATCAATGGTTCCTACGTTTTGTTTCATATTACAACACTCCCTTGAATGATTATAATTAAAAAATAAATCATCATTCAAAAAAGTTCTGTGATGAAGTCACATAGATTGGAGGAAAAGTGCAAGTTGATCTCGATTTGTAATTGTAATCTTCCCACGTTTTAATTGAAGATATCCTTTTTTCTCTAAATCCTTGAGCAGACGACTGATGACTTCTCTAGCTGTTCCAAGCTCAAGGGCTAACTTTTCGTGTGTGATTTCTAGTATTGGCTTTTGTTCAGACGTATGATTTAAAATGAAATCAATCAGCCGTTTATCCATTCGATTAAAAGTAATTTCTTCAACGATACTCATCATATTCGCAAGTCTCTGATTATACAATTGGTAAGTAAATTTCTGGACAAGCTCTACTTGTAACATTTCTTCTTTATAAATGGATATGGGGATATGAATCACCGCAGCGTCTTCCTCCACATATGCATTGGCTTGATAGGCTTCTCCAGATAATGCACTGCTAATTAAAAGAACACAACTCTCCCCTTGATGAACTCGATATAGAACGATTTCTCTTCCATTTTCTCCAATCTTAGATACTCGTAAGGTACCGCTTAGCACGAGCGAAACAAAAGGATAATATTCCCCTTCAAAGAATGCGTATGTGCCTGAAGGGATATTTTGAAATGTACATTGGGCAAGACGATTTGGATCGTCAAAAAGTTTTTGAAAATAGGGAAACTTTTCTTTTGCCTGTTGAACCATTTGAGTATCGATCAAAATAGACACCAACCTTATCTATACCTTTGTTGCCTTTATTATAAACAGGAAAAGTGTTCGTGAGTAAGAAATTTATCACAGGCCTGTAGACTTTCTTTTGTTTTAGTGTAACACGATAAAAATGCGCAATCCTTAATGTAAGGAGTCGGTAATCAAATCACCGGTTTTTTTTAAATTGACTTTAATTCCGAATATTTACACTTTATTGACCAAAAATTAACAAAAATTATCTATAATTAAAGCAAACAAACGGTAGAATAGTAGAGGTAAATAGGGAGAGGGGAGTTTTATGAGGATATTACCAATAATTGACGAAAAAATCGAGGGGATTATTAAATGGATTGAGATTGTTTTAGCAATTATACTGGTTTTAACGGTTATTGCTGAAGGTGGGTATATTGTCATTGATTTGTTACATCTGGTAAGAAGTCATAATATCATTGATCAATCGAAGACTGTATTGGGTGATTTTCTTGTTTTGGTTGTGAGTTTAGAGTTTGCCATTATGTTGATTCGTAAAAATCCATTTGCCATTATTGATATCGTAATGATTGCGTTAGCGAGAAAAATCGTTCTGGAATATAAAAGTGCGACAGAATATTTCATTGCCGCAATCACTTTAACTTTATTATTCATAGTCCGAAAAGTGGTAACAAAGCAAGAAGAGAGAAAAAGGCTCTAATAGAATAGAACCTTTTCGACTTTCTACTTCATTTCTTGAGGATGGTTAAAATCACAAGAAGAACCTGTATGAATATAGAAAGATACTCTGGTATGGTATCCCTTTCATACGTATGATAAAATTGGAAAAAATATGATTAGTCCATGATGAAAAAAGGAGGAGTAGGTCTTGAGCAAATATGTGATTATTGGCGGGGATGCAGCAGGAATGAGTGCAGCTACTCAAATTCGTCGATTACAACCTGATGCGGAAATCGTAGTCTTTGAAAAAGGAGAAATCCTTTCCTATGCCCAGTGTGGACTCCCTTATTATATTGCAGGATTAGTACCAACCGCTGAGGATCTCATTGCCAGAACAAAGGAACAGTTTGAGGAAAAGTACAAAATCACGATTCATCTGAAGCACGAGGTAACCTTTATTGATCCTGTTTCTAATCATGTTACGGCATTAGCATTGGATAATCAAGAAGAAGTGGTTACGAACTATGATTATCTTCTGATTGCAACAGGTGGTGAAGCGATTGTACCACCTTGGAAGGGAACAGACTTAGATGGGGTAACAGTTCTTAAAACCATTCCAGATGCCAACCGAATTCTCAAGTGGTTAGATGAACGGAAAGAGATTCAGAAGGTCGTGATTATTGGTGGCGGCTATATTGGTCTAGAAATGGCAGAAGCCTTCCATATAAGAGGAAAAGAAGTGCAAATTATTGATATTGCCGATCAGTTGAATGCATCATTTGATCCAGAAATGGCTGAACACGCAAAAACAGAGTTAGAGAAACAGGGAATCAAAGTTAGCTTGCAAGAAGAAGTAAAAGAAATAAAAGGAGAAGGACGAGTTCAATCCGTCGTCACGGATAAAGGGGAATACTCTGCAGATTTGGTCGTTATCTCTATTGGAATCCGACCAAATAGTGAAATTGCGAAACAAGCAGGTATTGAACTAGGTCCTCGAAATGCCATTCGTGTCAATTCTAGAATGCAAACCAATATCGAAAATATCTACGCAGCAGGAGACTGTGCGACTCATTATCATCTCGTAAAACAACAGGATGATTATATCCCACTTGGAACAACAGCGAATAAACAAGGGAGAATAGCGGGAACTAACCTTGGTGGGAGAAATGCAGAGTTTAAAGGAATTGTCGGTACCGCGGTGATGAAGGTTCTCGATTTGGAAATGGCAAGAACGGGTCTAAATGAAAAAGAAGCAAAAGCATTAAATATTGATTATGAGACTGTAACCATCAAATCCCGTCACCATGCGACCTATTATCCGAATGCAGAACGTCTATTTATTAAGCTCATCTTTAAAAAGGATGACCGAACATTACTTGGCGGACAAGTGGTTGGTTATGCTGGTGTCGATAAGCGGATCGATGTATTGGCAATGGCGATTACGTTTGGAATGAAGATCGATGAGTTACAAGACTTAGATCTCTCTTATGCTCCACCATTTAATGGGGTATGGGATCCAGTTCAACAAGCTTCAAGGGTAGCAGAAAAAGTGAAGTAAAGATTCTTGTATTGTTAAAACTTTACTCTTTAGCCGATAAGGACTGGTTCTTATCGGCTTTTCCAATGGTTTGACTGACATGGATTGGTATTAGCAATAATAGTTACTAAAGAAAGTTTCAGGAGGGTCAATCAATGAAAACTTATCAAATTCCAGGAAGAGGATTACTAGAAATTGAGCATCTTGTTTTAGATTTTAACGGAACGATTGCTGAAGATGGGAAATTAATCGAGGGGATAAAGGAAAAGTTGATCCAATTGGGGAAAGCTTTCACTATTTACGTCGTGACAGCCGATACCAATGGGAGTGTTCATCGGGAATGTGAGGGTTTACCTGTTACCGTTCACGTCATCGGAAAAGAAGATCAATTAGGAGAGAAAAAACGCTTTATTCAAAGCTTAAATTCTCGAGGAGTCATCTCCATTGGCAACGGTGTTAATGATGAGTGGATGTTTGAAGTTTCCGATATCGCTATTGCCGTCATCGGTAAAGAAGGGTGTGCGACATCGTCCCTGTTAAAAAGTAATATTGTCGTAGTAAATATCCTCGATGCCTTCGATTTATTATTAAAAGAGAATCGATTCATTGCAACATTAAGAAAGTAAGAGAACTAATAACAGGTTAAAGAAAAGAAAGAAGGATAATGATGGAAGAATTGATTACAATTGAAAATGTTGTGAAAAACGATGATAAAGGTAACGCGATTTTAAAGGGAATTTCTGCGAAAGTGATGGACGGGGAACTGATTACTATTATTGGGCCCTCTGGTTCAGGAAAAAGTACCTTTCTTTCCCTACTAAATCGAATGACGGATCCAGATTCAGGAATTATTCGTTTTAAAGGGAAAAATTATCTTGAGATGAATGTCTTAGAACTACGTAGGAAAATCGGGATGGTTTTTCAAGTACCTACGATGCTTTCTGGTACTGTGAGAGAGAATCTATTAATCGGTCCAAAGTTATTTCGGCAAACGTTATCTGAAGAGGAAATAGACAACCTATTAGAACAAGTCGCTCTTCCAAAAACGCTTAAGGATCAAGATGCTCGTACTCTGTCAGGTGGGCAAAAACAAAGAGTATCCTTAGCTCGAACATTAGCCAACAAACCAGAAATCCTCTTATTAGACGAAGTAACTGCATCCCTTGATCCAACAAGTTCCCTTGAAATTGAAGGATTAGTTCAAGTTTTGCATGAACAGCAAAGAAAAACCATTTTATGGGTTACCCATAATTTGAAACAAGCAAAACGGGTAGGCCAATATACATGGGTAATTGCGAATGGAAAAATTGTGGAACAAGGACCAACAGAGGAAGTTTTTGAGAATCCTCAACATGAAATAACAAAAGAATTTATTGTGACCGCATTTGATCAGGAGGGAGAGATTCAATGAGTACTTTTGCACTCATTTTGACCTTAGTATTTGTGGCTGTATCGATATTTTTGTCAGTATGGCAACGATTAGGACTGGAAAAGGATATTATGATCGGGACCATTCGAGCAGCTATCCAATTGATTGCTGTCGGTTATGTTTTACATACGATCTTTCGACTTCGATCTTGGATTTTTATTCTATTGATGTTAACCGTTATGATCACTGTGGCCACATTGAATGCGAGAAAAAAGGGAAAAGGATTACTAGGAATTGGTCGGAGGATTGCAATTGCTATTACTTTGACAGAGATTTTGACAATGGGATTGCTGATTGGTTTAAAGATTATTGGATCCACTCCACAATATGTGATTCCAATCAGTGGAATGATTATTGGTAATGCCATGGTCGTATCTGGATTATTTTTGAATCGGCTAAAATCGGAAATTGACACAAGAAGAGAAGAGATAAAAGTTTATTTGGCTTTAGGAGCTACTTCGAAACAAGCCATTTCATCAGTCATGAGAAGTACGGTAAAGGCTGCGATGTTACCAACCATTGATGGAATGAAAACGGTAGGATTGGTTCAACTTCCAGGGATGATGACAGGCATGATTGTAGCAGGGGCTAATCCCATTGAGGCTGTTCGCTATCAGATTCTCATTATGTATTCCTTCACTTCTTCGGCAGCAATTACTGCGATTGTGTTAGGGATCTTAACCCATGGACTATTGTTTAATAAAGCACATCAGTTTATTGAACGGTATTAACGTTAACTAAAAGAACGGCCAATTTGGTCGTTTTCATCGTTTACCTAAGAAAATGTAAGATTTTGGAGTAATAACTCCCTTAACCATACCATCCTTTTTCAATTTTTATCTTTCTCTTTTTGAGTTCGTTTTCGCTAAGAATTTTTCTTCTTCTACGATATATCGTTCATGTTTCCCTTCACCAATTAGCCCAACATCATCCCTTGCTTCTACTTGAAACAAAAGCCGTTTCCCATTCACTTCGATTAATTCTGCTTTTGCAGTGACTTTCATTCCCATTGGTGTTGCTGCAGCATGCTTGACATCTACCCACGTACCAACCGTACCATAACCAACAGGAAGATGGGATTGTACAGCATTCATGGCTGCCCCTTCCATTAATCCAATCATCGCTGGTGTAGCAAAGACCTCTAAAGCTCCACTTCCATAGGTTTTGGCCGTATTCTGTTCTGATACGATCGTTTCTTTTGTTCCGTTTAATCCGATGGACAATCTGAATTCCATTTATATAACCTCCGTTTCACTCTTTGCCTATAGAATATCACATTGGCATATATTTTTTAAAATCTAAGAAAGCATAGTAATAAATTACACTTACAAAAACTTTTTTTCTTTATTAGAAGAAAAATATGGTTTAAAGTAGTGTGAGTAACTCATACTAATTTTGTATCAAAATTAAGGAGGTTTTATTCATGGCAAAAGTTCTATATATTACAGCAAATCCCAAACAAGTAAATGAATCATTCAGTCTAACCCTTGGTCAAGAGTTCCTTAACGTGTACAAAAAGGAAAATCCAAACGATGAAATCGTTACTTTGGATTTATATAAAGAGTATATCCCTTTGATCGATGAGGAAGTCTTATCTGGATGGGGTAAGCTTAGAAATCAGGAAAGTTTAACTGAAAGTGAACAAAAGAAAGTAGCACGGATGAATGAGCTGGTCGATCAATTCGTAGCTGCAGACAAATATATTTTTGTTACTCCTTTATGGAATCTTTCCGTTCCGCCTATGATGCGTGCGTATGTCGACTGTATTATGCAAGCTGGGAAAACATTTAAATACACAGAACAAGGTCCCATTGGTTTGTTAAACGGAAAGAAAGCTGTACACATCCAAGCTCGTGGAGGTTTTTATTCTGAAGGACCTGGTACCGAAGTAGAAATGGGAGATCGGTATATTCGAGCTATCTTAAACTTTATGGGTGTTACAGACGTGCAATCGATTTATATGGAAGGTCATGCCTATGACCCAAGTCGTACAGAAGAATTTAAGTCAAAAGCAATGGATCAGGTAATTAGTGTAGCAAAGATGTTTTAAGTGTATGAATTTGAATAGATAATTAAACGATGAAAGGAAGCCTAGTGATTACTGGGATCCTTTTTTTTTATCTTTTTGATGTGATTCTCACAGATATCGGTGCAGCGATCATGGGAGCATTGAAGTAGCACCAGCAGCCAATATTAATTTGAATGGAAAATATCCTTCGATGTTTGAACCACTTCACGGATCTGCTCCTAATATCGTCGGAAAGTAGGACGATAATTAATCACTCCTTTTTTATGGGTAGAGTTAAATAAAAATGGGTAAGTCTTCGTCGTTTTAGTTTTTGCCCACATAAGGAAGGACCGTTTTGATAAGTTTTTTGACTAACTCTAATTCTTTCGGCGAGCACTTGTTAATCAATTCATTTAGCTCTGCGTCTTTGTTACTATCGAAGGCGTCATACATATTATATGCATCACGGATATAATAAGCATCATAGGTATTTTTTCCCCAAATAAGGTAATCTAAAGACACATGTAGACAACTGGCGATTTTAACCAAAACGGGGAGGCTCATCTGCCGCTCCCCACGTTCCAGTTGCCCCACGTAGTAGTCCGAAAGTTCTATGATTTCTGCAAACTCTCCCCGTGAAAGTCCAAGCTTTTCCCTTTCTACCCGTATTCTCTGCCCGATGGCTTTGTTATCTATTTCTACATTTTTTTCCACTTTCGTTCACTCCCTGCTTCTAACTTTAGCCAACTTTAAGTCGTATCAGAATTTGCTGTTTGCATATATTAAGTATTTGCAATAGGCTAATGTTTAATGTAAAATTATCTGAGTGGTAATTTTTACAAGGAGTGAACGGAGTGGACAAAGAAGATAAAATAGAAATAGCAAGGAATATTCTTAATAATGCGGCAAATATGAACATGAACAAAGAAATTATCCTGAAAATAAGCCAAAAAATTGATAAATATATAATTGAATATTTACGCAATGATGGGGAAAAAGGGTGATTTTAGATAAAGAAGAATACCTTCATTGAAATTTTGGGATTCTTGGTTTAGAATTAATAGTATCTATTAGTAGTAGGTGCTAAAAATAGGATAAGGAAGGAGATTTTAGACGTGGAAAGCCTTTTAAAAGGAAAAAATATTCTAATTATGGGTGTGGCAAATAAAAGAAGTATTGCTTGGGCAATTGCCGAGTCTCTATATAAAGCAGGAGCTCGCTTGATTTTTACCTATCAGGGAGAAAAATTCGGGAAAAACTTAAAGGAATTAACTGCAGATATGGGAGAAGTACTGATGTATTCCTGTGATGTAACAAAAGATGAGGAAATCAAAGACTTATTTCAACGTTTAAAAGAAGAAGTGGGTACACTTCATGGTGTCGTACATAGTATTGCTCATGCGAAAGTAGAAGAATTAACAGGTAAATATGCGAATACATCAAGAGATGGTTATTTAATGGCTCAAAATATTAGTGTCTATTCCTTAGTAGCCGTAGCTCGTGAAGCTGAACCTTTAATGACAGAAGGGGGAAGCATTGTGACGATGACCTATCTTGGAGGAGAAAGAGTTGTTAAGAACTATAATGTGATGGGAGTAGCAAAAGCCGCATTAGAATCTAGTGTCAAGTATTTAGCTAATGATCTTGGACCAAATGGTATACGTGTAAATGCCATCTCTGCTGGTCCGATTCGGACATTGGCGGCAAAAGGAGTATCTGATTTCAATACAATTCTCCATGAAATTCAAGAAAAGGCCCCTCTTCGTCGGGCGACCGATGCTTCGGAAGTGGGAGATACGGCTCTATTTTTAATGAGTCATTTATCTCGTGGTATCACTGGTGAAGTGATTCATGTCGACAGTGGGTATCACATTCTAGGAATGGCTTAAAAAGATACATCAAAAATATGAATCTTAACATTTTCTTTAAATTTGCAAGATAAGTTCTGAAAACCCTTTGGTTATGATAATGCTGTAAGCAAAATCAATTATTTTTGAAAGGGGTTATTCAGATGAAATTAAAACACTTCATGTTTGCAGGAGCGATTGCTGGAGCAATGGGAATTGGTGCAATGATTGGGCCAGCCATTAGTTCAGCAAATACTACCGATCTTGTTCCACCAAAACCACCTGTACAAATTCAACAACAAAACACGACGAATTCTGGTTGGGGTGGAATGGGATTAAGAATGGGGCAATATTTTGCAGGTGTCATGCATGATGAAATTGCCAAATATTTAGGAATTTCTGATGAAGAGCTTTATAACCAACGATTAGCAGGTAAATCATTAGAACAAATTGCCAAAGAAAAAGGTAAAAGTTCGGATGAAATTGCTAAAATGTTAATTGAAAATAAAAAGGCTCAATTAGATCAATTAGTGAAAGATAAGAAGATTACAGAAGAACAAAAACAATTTATATTAGAGCGAATGGAGACCAATACCCAAGCAGCCATTAAAAATCAAGGAATAGGTAGAGGTAGAATGGGTGGATCCTATGGTCAAGGGTATGGTAAAGGATTTGGTGGAGGTCCTCGTTGGTCTTCCAACAATAATAATTAATAATTTGAGTGAGGCCCTGAAGTTCCCTTCAGGGTCTTTTGTTCTAGTATGAAGAACTGATCTCTAATTTCTAAACAAAGTCTATAAAACAATTTTTATTCTAAAATTTCCCAGTTATTTGATATAATGAATGTAATATATTTAGGGGGAGTATGGGCATGAAAAAAAAGATTTTAGTGGTTGATGATGAATCGAAAATCCGGGATATGGTCAGTTCTTATTTAATCAATGAGGGATACGTAACAATCGAGGCAAGTAATGGCTATGAAGTAATTGATCAAATAAAACAAAATGAAATTGATCTAATTTTGCTTGATATTATGATGCCAGGTATAGATGGTTATCAAACTTTGCGTGAAGTTCGACAAATGAACAAAAAAATACCTGTCATTTTATTAACGGCAAAATCAGATGAGGTAGACAAACTACTAGGACTTGAAATGGGTGCAGATGATTATATTACCAAACCTTTTAGTTTACGAGAATTATTAGCTAGAATGAAGGCGGTATTAAGACGTACTAGTTCAGATGGTGAAACACTTGATGAAGAAATGATTATAAGAGGGGATATTTCAATAAACCTTTCTAAATATGAAGTTTATGTTTCAGGGAGAAAAGTAGGATTAACGCCTACTGAATTTAAAATATTGGTTGCCTTAGCGCAAAAGCCAGGAAGGGTATTCAGTCGTCTACAGTTAATGAATATTGCAATGGGTGAAGCCTATGCCAATTACGAACGCTCTATTGACACTCATGTCAGCAATCTGAGAAAAAAAGTTGAGGAAGATCCAGCGAATCCAAAATACATTCATACTGTATATGGAATTGGCTACCGTTTTGGAGGAGAAGTATGAAACTTCAAACTAAGCTGATTATCGCTTTTAGCAGCATCGTTGTGATTATGGCTTTATTGCAATCTATTTTTTTTCAAAACCGGATTCAAAATGTTTTCGAAAATTATGTCAGACAAAATGAAAGTGAAAGAATTGAGACATGGAAAGAGATATTAACGGAATATTACCAATTTTACGGCAAATGGGATGATATACAACAAGTTTTAGTCAATAATAAAAATTTAGTTCAAAATCGTAAAGGACCAATGTGGAAAAATAATCAGACGATCCCGCGAATGGCTGAACTTCAATTAATTGTTGCAGATAAAAACGGAAAAGTCATTGGCGATTCGGACGAAGAATGGATTGGGCATAACAGTAAAGAGATATCGGGTATTCATGAAGATTTACTCCTAAATGGGCAGAAAATCGGTGAACTGATCATTGAAAGGGATAAGAGTATCGGAATTTTAAGCTTGGAACAACAATTTTTAAATTCGATGAATAATTCCCTTTTATTTGGAACTGCGATTGCAGTTGTGGTCGCTGTGTTATTTGGCATTGTCTTTGCAAACAAATTAACAAAGCCATTAGAAAGTTTAATGATTGGGATTCGTCATTTAGCAAAAGGTGATACTTCCTATCGGGTAACGGTGAATACCAAGGATGAGTTTCATCAATTATCGAAAGCATTTAATGAAATGTCGGCAAAATTGGAACACAATGAAGAGGTGCGAAAGCAACTTGTTGCTGATGTCGCTCATGAACTTCGAACTCCTTTATCCATCCTTAGAGGTCAACTTGAATCTATTCAGGAAGGGGCCATTCAACCGACGCCAGAAGTGATTTTGCAACTGAATGATGAAGTTTTGCGTTTGACACGACTCGTGAATGATTTGCAACAGTTAAGTTTAGCAGAGGCAGGCCAATTAGTTTTAAATAAAAAGAGGGTCAATATCAAGCAAATGATTCAAAAGATTATGTTCCATTTTGAATGGTTAGCTGAGGAGAAAGAGATCCAATTACAATTAATCGGGGATGAAGAGATAATGATCGAAGTTGATCCTGATCGCTTCACACAGGTCATTGTCAATTTATTAGGGAATGCGTTGCGCCACACCCCCAATCATGGAAAAGTGACTATTGAGATAAAGAAAGAAGAACAACCTCAGCGAGTGATGATTTCACTGAAGGATTCTGGTCCAGGAATTGATGAAGAATATCTCCCTTATATCTTTGAACGCTTTTATCGAACCGATTCTTCAAGGTCGCGAGATCAAGGGGGAACTGGATTAGGACTATCCATTGCCAAAGGATTTGTTGAAGCTCATGGTGGTAGAATAAATGTTGAGAGCAAAAAAGGGGAAGGGACTACATTTCTTATTCAACTTCCATTATGAACGAAACCTACTCCAGTAAGAAATACACGGACAACGGAGCCGTTGGAATATACAAACCTATTTTTATTTAAGAATTTGTATAAAAATTTTCATACTTTTATAACACATTTGTCTAAATGATGAATTTATGGAAATGTTACTTATACTTTCTTGTATGGAGGATTATAATAAATAAAAGGTAATTCAATATTTTTACAAGTTATTTACAATTTTTTATTAGTAGTGGTTCCTTTTTAAGAACCAAAATATAAAAATGGAGAGTGCTGAAAAATGAGAGTAAGCGGTTATTTTATTCCAACAGTTAATTTATTTGGAGCAGGAAGTGTAAAAGAAGTTGGGGAGCGGATTAAAACCTTAGGGGGGAAAAAGGTTTTAATCGTTACGGATGCTTTTTTAGCAAAAGTCGGAATGGCTGATCAAGTAAAAGGATTGATTGAAGAAGCAGGATTAGAAGCTGTGATCTTTGATGGCGCAGAACCTAATCCAACCGACCGTAATGTAGAAGATGGCCTTAAAGTATGGCAAGAAAATGGATGTGACTCGCTTGTATCATTAGGTGGTGGATCATCACATGATTGTGCGAAAGGCATTGGGCTTGTCGCAGCAAATGGAGGAAGAATTCACGATTATGAGGGAATAGATAAATCTAGTAATCCATTTGTACCATTTGTAGCAGTGAACACGACCGCTGGTACTGCATCTGAAATGACACGTTTCTGTATTATCACTGACACAAGCCGTAAAGTAAAAATGGCGATTGTGGATTGGAGAGTTACTCCTGCTGTATCAATTAATGATCCGGAATTAATGGTAGGAATGCCACCATCACTAACAGCTGCAACAGGAATGGATGCGTTAACTCATGCAATTGAGGCATATGTATCTACAGATGCGAACCCATTAACAGATTCTGCAGCGTTAATGGCGATTGAACTCATTTCAGAATATCTTCCAAAAGCAGTTGCGAATGGTTCCAATATGGAAGCCCGTGAAAAAATGGCATATGCTCAATTCTTAGCAGGGATGGCATTTAATAATGCAAGCTTAGGCTATGTTCATGCGATGGCTCATCAATTAGGTGGATTTTATAATCTACCTCATGGTGTATGTAATGCGATTTTACTCCCTCATGTCGAGCAATTTAACCTCATTGCAGCCCCTGAACGTTTCCGCGATATAGCCGTGGCAATGGGCGAAAATATCGATGGACTTTCTGTCAATGAAGCAGCTCAAAAGGCGATTGAAGCAATTAAGAAACTATCTGCATCGATTGGAATTCCATCAGGGTTAGCAGAATTAGGTGTAAAAGAAGAAGATTTCGAGATTATGGCAGCCAATGCGCAAAAGGATGCTACACACCTTACCAACCCAAGAAAAGCAACCTTAGAGGAAATCGTACAAATCTTTAAAAATGCAATGTAATTCATATAATGAAAGAAAATAAGTATAGGATGGAGGTGTTTCACCTCCACTTTTTTGTATAGCGGCACTGCACAATAGAATTTGCCACCTCGTCAATTCATCAAGTCTAACCTCCCACATCTAACCTCTGAATAAAGTTTACCTTGTAAACTATATTCACTGTGATAAATATCACAGTAAAATGATAAAAAAAGAATTATAATATAAACATAGTGATAATAGAAAGATAATAACTAAAATGTTCACAAAATGTTCACATTTTCGTCATAATGTCCTAGTGTACATTCTAGGAACCTTTTTATATAATATTAATGAGAATGATTCTCAATATTAAATAAAGGGTGATCGGTATGAAGGTTACTCTTGCTCAATGTCGAGTTGGAGAAAAAGTTCGTGTCAAATCTTTGAGAATGAGTGAACGCAAACAAAAACGATTGATGGACATGGGATTATTACCTGGAACTACATTAGAAATTACCAGATTTGCTCCTTTTGGTGATCCTCTAGCAGTCAAATTAAGGGGATTCCAAATGAGTTTTCGTAAACAAGAGGCAGAAGGGATTATCGTTGAGTTTGTGAAATAGGAGGGGGAGGTTATCATGGCGGTTTATGCATTAGTTGGTAACCCGAATGCAGGGAAGACATCTCTGTTTAATTTATTAACAGGAACAAGACAGCATGTTGGGAATTGGCCAGGAGTTACCGTTGAAAAAAAAGTAGGTGTAGCAAAATACGACGAATCGATTCAAATCGTTGATTTACCTGGTATTTATAGTATTTCTCCCTTTTCCATTGAAGAAAAAGTAGCGAGTCAATTTTTGATGGAAGAAGACATCGATAAATTAATTAATATTGTGGATGCTTCTAATTTAGAACGGAATCTTTATTTTACTTTGCAACTATTAGAGCTAGGCAAACCTATGGTCATGTCATTAAACATGATTGATGTGGCCAAAACATATGGGATTCAAATCGATGTGAAATTACTAGAAGAACGATTAGGAATCCCAGTTGTCCCCATGATGGCAAGAAAAGGAAAAGGTTATGATGAATTAATTCAAGCATTTGATCAAGCAGAGGATCCGCCTAATTTTCAATTGGATTATGGAGCAGAGATTGAATGGGGAATTCATACCATTGAACAGTTGATACACGACTTACCACAATTTCGATATCACAATCTTCGTTGGATTGCCTTACAACTCCTTGAAGAAAACTCTGTAGTAGAAGGATATATTGAAGATAAAAAGGTATGGGATCATATTTTAGCAATTCGTGAAAATCTTGCTGCAAAATTAAATACTTCTGTGGCCCAAGTGATCCGGGAAAAGCGTTTCCTTTGGATTAACCAAATGTTACAAGATGTGATGACGATTGATGAGAATAAGCAGATTACATGGACAGAAAGAATTGATGCCGTTGTAACCCATAAATATTTAGGCATTCCGTTATTTTTCTTATTTATGTTTTTAACGTTCCAGGCTACGTTTTCTTGGATCGGGACACCGCTACAAGATCTATTGGATGGTTTTATTAATGGGCCATTCTCCCATACAGTAAAACAATTACTCATCTCTATTCATGCGGAAGAGTGGTTAATTCGTTTCATCGTAGATGGAATTATTGCAGGTGTTGGTGGAGTATTAGTTTTCGTCCCGCAAATCTTTGTCCTATTTTTCATTATTTCTTTCTTAGAAGACTCGGGTTATATGGCGAGAGCTGCTTTTGTGATGGATAAAGCGATGGCGAAAATCGGCTTAAATGGGAAAGCTTTCATTCCGATGATCATTGGTTTTGGTTGTAATGTTCCAGGAATTATGGCCGCAAGGACAATGGAACAAGAAAAGGAACGATTAATTACGATCTTATTAAGTCCATTTATGTCTTGCTCTGCTCGGTTAGCCGTTTATGCATTATTTACTTCGATCTTCTTTAGACAGTATCAAAGCATCGTTGTTTTCTCTTTATATGTGTTGGGAATTATTTTAGCGATCTTATTAGGACTCATTTTTAAACGATTTTTATTGAAACAAGAAGAAAGTTTATTTGTGCTTGAATTACCACCTTACCGTGTTCCAATGGTTAGAAGCTTGCTTTTAAATACTTGGGATAAAGGAAAAAACTTCATTAAAAAAGCTGGAACTGTGATTTTTAGCATGGCTGTCGTTTTATGGTTATTAGCAAACTTTTCCTTCCAAGGAATGGTTGAAAATATGAGTGATAGTTTTTTAGCGTTGTTTGGTAAGGTTCTAGCACCGATTTTTGCTCCTTTAGGATTTGGAACATGGCAATCTGCTGTTGCATTAATTAGCGGTTTTATGGCGAAAGAAATTGTTGTATCCACCATGTCAATCGTTTATGGAACAGGGGGAACCATCAGCGATTTATCTGGAGTGATTCAGAGTATTTTTACACCAGTTACTGCTTATGCCTTTATGGTATTCGTTCTTTTATATACACCATGTATGGCAACGTTAGTGGTGATGAAAAAAGAAACGGGTTCATGGAAATGGCCATTATTTTCAATCGGATATAGTTTCACGATCGCTTGGATGTTGGCTTTCATTGTCAATCAAATCGGACATTTACTAATATAAATGGGGGCGATGACATGATGATCTCATATTTGTTGGCGGCTGTGATTGTGATTTATAGTGGTTTTGTCTTGATAAAAGTGATGCGAAAACGATTAAAAGGGGAATGTTGCTTTCATCAAACGAATGAAATGAAGAAGGGAGAAGAGGAGAGATCATGATTCTTTCCTATCTCATTTTAGGTTTAATGGTCAGTTACAGTGGATGGACATTGTATCGATCCTTTCGTAACCTAAAAGCAGGGAAAAGTTGCGACAACTGTACAGGATGTTCTTTAAAAGGGGCATGCCCTGTACAACAGTTAAAGGCAAATCAAGCAGCGTTAATATTGGATCAAAACTCATGATCATAGTGTCTGAATATAAATGGTGGGCTATTTTTTAGAGAGAATAGCCCATATTTTTTTTCTTATCCTATGAGTTCTTCAGTTTCTCTATATGGTACCGATTCTTCCTCTTGATTCCATTCAGGATGATATTTTTCTTCTGTCTTTGTGATTACCACAGCACAAGCCGCATCACCAGTTGCATTCACTGCTGTACGAAGCATATCAAGGAGTCGATCAACACCTAGGATTAAGCCAATTCCTTCAACAGGTAAACCAACCGATTTTAACACCATCGTTAACATAACCAAGCCTACACCTGGAACGGAAGCTGTTCCAATACTTGCAAGTGTCGCCGTTAAAACAACAGTGATGATTTGACTAAAGGTTAAATCAACACCGTAAACTTGGGCGATAAAGACAGTAGCCACACCTTGCATAATTGCAGTACCATCCATGTTAATGGTGGCACCCAGTGGTTGAACGAAACTGCTAATGGGTTCAGGTACCTTTAAATTTTCTTGTGCTGTTTTCATTGATACCGGTAGTGTTGCACCACTACTTGATGTACTAAAAGCAACGGCCATTGCTGGAAAGAATCCTTTGAAAAAGTCGATCGGATTTCTTTTTGCAATGAATAAGATCATGGAACCATAGGTTGCAATCGTATGGATGAATAAAGCAAGAATCACAACCGACATGTACAATCCCATTGCACGGATCGCAGTAAACCCTTGTTTACCAATTGCCGAGGCAATTAAACCAAACGTACCATATGGGGCAAACTTCATCATGAGAGTAACTAAATACATCATAATTTCATTTCCTTGTTCAACAAAAGCGTGGAAAGTTCGCGCTTTTTTTCCTAGGGCTGCGATTCCGATACCAATGAAAACTGAGAAGAAAATTAAAGGTAACATATCTCCATTTGCCATGGATTGAATGGGGTTTTTTGGGATGATATTGAGCAACGTTTCCATAATAGGTGGGGCTTCTTTTGGTTTAAAATTAGCTTGTTCAGCAGAAAATTGCCAGCCTGCTCCAGGTTGAATGGTAAGTGCTAAAGCTAAACCAATGATGATCGCAATTGCTGTTGTGGAGATAAAGTAAATTAATGTTTTACTTCCAATTCTTCCTAATTTTTTAGGATCACCAATTCCAGCTGTTCCAAGGGTAATAGAGAAAAAGACGATGGGTACCACTAACATATTAATGAGATTAAGAAAGATTTTGCCTAGTGGGGTAAGAAGATATTGATCAACTGATGGGAATACATGTGGTGCAAAAAGATTTAATCCTAAACCAAACAATGCACCTAATCCTAATGCCAATAAAATTTTTCCTGTTAATTTCATAGCATACCTCCTTGAAGATAAAATAAAGCCATAGAAGGGCAAAGTCTTCTATGGCTTAAAATACGCCAAAATAAGACTCGTAATAAACGAGATCCTACCCCTCGAGACGCTTACGAAGTTAGCTGTCGGGTTCGGACGTGAGAGTCGCCCTACCTTAATGTACATTAAGAATTCACCCCAAGTGGCAATGCCACAATCTTGGTTCCTCCGCTCATATATAAAAATGATTCAGCGTGCGGACTATTCAATTTAACTTTATCTTAACAATAGTTTACATAAAAGTCAATCTTGCGCTTCTCCTGAAGTATAGATTCGTTCCATGATCTCTGTTTGTTTAACTATTAAACAACTATTTAAAACATCGTCTTTAACAAAATAAAGTTATTAAATTTTATCTAAAATGTAAAATTTTTATAAAATGATCCGATATAGAAATTGATATAGGTTAAATCACTTGAACAATTGAACAGCGATAAAGGCAAACCCGGCGAAAGCCGGGGACGCAAAGCCACAGGTCTAAGGCAAGTGAATGCTAGGATGGCTGGGTTACCGAACGGTTCCTGCGTTAAAACTCTTTTCATCGACGGTGTTCCTTGTGTTTAGACTGATGGGAAATCGTAGATGGAAAGGAGTTGTTTTTGTTTTGAAGAAACGAGTTCTCTACAAATCTATTATTTATTTCATGGTTATTCTGCTCATCACAAATTCTGTTTTGCCTGGAATGACCAAAAAAGCTGAAGCGGCTACGCCTGAAGCATTTTTAAATCCTTTTCTAGAAGAATGGCTTCCGCAGCCTGGACAGCCGCCGGGGTATTCCCAAGGATTTGCTTCGTTATTTAATAACCAATCTACAGATGGCAACTCAGCTATCCCAAGTTTATTAAACGACAGTCACTTTGCCCAATCACCGGAACCACCTGTATTGGAGGAACCTGTAGAGATTCCAAAAGGGAATGCATTTGTTCAAAGAGATGACTTTATACTCCCTTCTTATGGGTTTCCAGTGACAATCCAGCGATTATATCATTCGAGCCAAAAGAATCGCTTGTCACCTTTCGGTTATGGCTGGACATTTCCTTATAATCACTACATACAAATGTTTGATGAGTTTCATATCACGGAATTTAAATCAGATGGAACAAAGGTGAATTATACGTATCACAAAGAAGACGAAAGTTTATTAGTGGATGAGTATGATGGCGATCCGGCGATTTATTATCCGCTTGATAAAGGCTATTACACTGCGGAAGGATCCACCAAGTCATCCCTAAAACGAATTTCGAAAGATGAATATCGCGTAACACAACCCCATGGAACCACTTATGTTTTTAAAGGGTATTATGCACCTTGGCGAACCAACGCAGACCCTGTAGCCGGAAAATTAATCGCCGTTGAGGACCGCAATGGAAATCGCGTGAACTTGAGCTACGATTCCCAAGGCCGATTGGTTGAAATAAAAAGTCCCGATGGACGTACCGTTACATTCGAATATGCCGGTCAGCTCATCACATCTATGACCGATCCACTTGGCCGTGTAACAACGTATACCTATGAAAACAATGAACTGCGAAAAGTCACGCATCCTGATGGAACGACGGAATCGTATTCATATGACAACGAGCATCGCCTTCTGTCAGTGACAGATTCTCAAACTGGCACTAAGCAGTTTTCTTATACAGGAGATCGCGTGTCCAAAGTGACACATGAGGGCGATTTACTATACAGATATGAGTACGGAGATCATCAAGTAACGGTTTACGACGGATTAGGACATTCAACGGCTTATTTTTACAACGAAGACTACAATATAACGAAAAAAGTAGATGCTCTTGGAAACATATACACATATTCATTTGACGAACAAAAGCGCTTGACCAATGTTTCGGGACCGCTTGAAACGATATCCATTCAATATAACGAGTTTCATCATATTACAGTGGAAAAGTCATCGTTAGGAGAAGAATCGAATATTACCTATGACTCCAATCTTCAATTGCCTATGATCATTAAAGACGGAGAAGGACGGGTATGGAAGCGGACATACGATGCGAAAGGAAATTTAATATCTGTTGAATATCCGTTAGGGCAAAAAGAAGAATTCAGATATGATTCGCGAGGACTTGTGACGGAGTCTAAAGACTTGAACAACAAAATCACACGCTATTCGTATGATGCATATGGACAGCTCAAAACGGTCACTAACCCATTAGGCCAAACGATTTCATACACCTATGACCAAGTCGGCCGCTTAAAAAGTGTGACGATGCCAAACGGCTCCGTTACGACTTATACGTATGATAACGGTGACCGTCTTGTTTCGATAACAGACGCCAAAAACCAATCGATTCGTTATGAATATGATGCAAACGGCAGGCTGGTAAAGGCCAAGCTGCCGAATGGAGCGGTTTATGAGTATCGATATAATTCGAAAGGGCAAGTCATTCGCAAGAAGGAGCCGAATGGCGCAACGACCTCCTACACTTACAATGTCAAAGGTCAACTAACAGACATTCAAGGGCCGTTGGGAGCAACCGTTTCCTATACGTATGATCCGTTAGGAAGGTTGAAAAGTCAATCGGGCTCATTCATGAACGATGAAACATTTGAATACGATGCATTGGATCGTCTTGTCAAACATGTGACGCCATTTGGAACATGGACATATCAATACAATAGCAAGGACAAGCTTGAAAAACGGTTCTTAAACGGAAAGCTTTATACGGCTTACACGTATGATGCCAATGGATTTCCGAAGAACGTTACGAATGCTAAAGGAGAAACCTATACGTATTCTTACGACAAGATGGGCCACTTATTGAGTATTCGTGATCCGAAAGGGGCTGAAACAAGCTATCAGTACGATGATTTTGGAAATGTCATCGAAATAAAAGACCCACTTGGAAGAGTAACCCGTTATGAGTATAACGAACTACAGCAACTGACAAAAATGACAGATCCAGAAGGTAACACGACCACTTTCTCTTACGATGCGCTAGGTCAAGTGACCAAGGTAATCGATCCCCTTGGTCAAGAAACGTCTTATCAATACGATAAGATAGGCCAGCTTATTAAAGAAACGGATCCACAAGGTCATTCAATCACCTATACGTATAATTCACTTGGACTCGTTACGGCGATCGTCAATCCGTTAAAAGCCGCCTATTCATTTGCTTATGATGAAGTGGGAAATCTCCTGAAAGTGACGGATGCGCTAGGAAATGCATCCACATTTTCTTACGATGCTTTAGGCCGGATGACGAAGTATGTGAATGAAGAAGGACATGAAACCAAGTATGAATACAACTTATCTGATCGAAGCGTTAAGGTGATAGAGCCTGGTGGGGCAACTTCTGTTTACCGATTTAACGAAAGGTTTTTACTTGAGTCGGCGATCGATCCAAAAGGACACATCACCTCTTGGACCTATGATGAGCTGGGAAGAATGACTTCTGTCAAGGATGCGGAAGGATTTATCACACAATATACGTATGATGCACTTGACCGGATGGTTGAAATCGTCGATCCGAAAGGACAAAAAGTCCAATATGGCTATGATGCCGCCGGAAATGTTGCGTCGATCATAGAGCCAAACGGGGCTAAAACAGAATTCCAATATAACCTAGCAGGGGAGTTAATAAAGGAAATTGATCCTCTAAAAGGGAAAACGGAATATTCCTACACAGCAAATGGCTTATTGAAATCTGTGAAAAATGCGCTTGGGGAGATAACGAGCTATCAATATGATGCGCTGCAAAGGCTGACGAAGATAACGGATCCGCTTGGCCATATCACTAAAATCTCGTACGATGAGGTTGGAAATATTCGTGAAATCATCGACCCCGAGGGGTTTGTGACAAAGATGTCCTATGACGCTGTCGGCAACATGACGGCACTGATGGATGCTCGCGGCCATACATGGAACTACAAGTATGATTTAAATAACCAATTACGTGAGATAATCAATCCGCATCAACAAAAGATCAGCTTTACCTATAACAAGGTCGGAAACGTTGATTCTTTTAAGGACGAACGAGGCTTTGTGACAAAGTTTCACTATGATGAAGCGGGGAGATTGGTAAAAGTAACGGATCCATTAGGATATACCGTTTCTTATGGCTATGACAAAGCCGGAAACATGATTAAAATGACCAATCAACAAAATCATACGTCAACATTTGTTTATGACAAAATGAACCGTTTAATCCAAGAAATCAATCCAAAAGGGGATACAACTACCTATACGTATGACGAAGTAGGGAATGTTAAGAGCATTAAGGATGCGGAAGGCCGTATTACAAGCTATGAGTATGATTCGGTTGGGAACTTGACAAAAGTCAAAGATGCTTTAGGAAATCAAACCACTTATTTATATGACCAACTTGGACAAATGACAAAAATGATCGATGCCAAAGGGAATCAAACGGAATGGGTTTATGATGCCATTGGTCAAGTCATTAAGGAAATCAATGCCCTTGGCGAAGTGCACCAATACGTGTATGACAAAGTTGGAAACCTCGTGCAAGAAATCGATCCGAAAGGACAGACGATTCAATATGCATACAACAAGCGCCAAGAGTTGACCAGTATCGATTTAGGCGACGAGAAACTAACTTATTCATATGATGCGGCTGGGAATATGATCAAAGCATCAAGCCCGGCTACGACGGAAATCTATGAATATGATGCGTTAAATCGCTTAACCGCATTGACGAATACGAAGTTGAATAAAACAACAAGATTTACATATGATGCCGCTGGCAACCGCACACAAATCCAAGATCCGGAAGATCGAATCATTCGATATGAATATAATGGTCGCAATGAAATCACCAAGCTCATTGATCCAGACGAGAATGAGACATCGTTTACTTATAACGGTGCGGGACAAATCGCCACCATCTCCCGTGCCAATGGCATCAAGACAACCTATCAATACGACGAAAACAGTCAACTAACATCTGTCAAACATCAAGGAAAAACATTCCTTACATCGTTTCATTACACGTATGATAAAGTTGGCAACCGTCTCACTCAGGTAGAAGAGGACGGAGCGAAGACCGTATACAAATATGACGCGCTGAATCGTTTAACGGAAGTAACCTACCCGAAAGAAAAAATCGAAGCAATTCGAAATACCGTTTATACACCGCCTAACGAGAAAAAAGGGACAAAGAAAGATCAATCAAAAGACGGTGAAGAGGAAGACTCCGAAGAATCTTCATTTGTCGCCAATTTTGTCAGCTATATCTTTGGAGAAAATAGCCAAAAGGCGACAGAAACAATAAAAGGACAAGAAGAAAAAGAAGCGGATCAAGAAACTAACGTTCCAAAAGAGAGAAAAGCAAAGAGCGAAGACAAAACTACATCAAAAGAAGAAGAAAAAACGTTCTTCGGTAAAATCGTAGAAAAAGCAAAAGCCGTCCTTACGAAGGTGATCAATTTCTTTAAAGAAATTTGGAAAGAAATCGTAAGCTTCTTTAACACCATCGCAGAAGCGAAAGAGGTTTCAGATGAACATAACCGTAACAACGGAAAACCAGACGAAGCAAGACAGAATCAAGAGGAATCAACGAAGCAAGAAGCGAACACGTCGAACAAACCGAATAATAACGAAAAAGAGAAGAAAGAAAAACAAGCGGAGCGTTATCACGGAGTTGGCAAAGGACCAAAGGATTGGAATCAATTTTATGAAGAGGGCCCAACCACCTTCGACGAAACGCCAGACTACGTCAAAAAGCCCGTCCGCACGGTAACATACAAATACGACGAAGTCGGCAACCGGATTGAACAGTCAGAAGACGGAAAAGTAACGAAATATCGCTATAATGAACTGAATGAACTTGTTCAAGCAGGAGACGAATACTATTATTATGATGCGAATGGCAACCTTATTGAAAAAGAAACAAAAGAAGGTACTATCAAATATGAATATACGACAGATAACCGTCTAAAAGGAGTATATTATCCAGACGGTTCCCAAGTGGAATACGAGTATGATGCTTTACGAAGAAAAGCCGTAAGGGATCAAGAATATTATGATGCTTCCCTCATCGGCAACGGCCGAGGAAAGGGACTGGAAAATGCCATAAATCGCGGCAAAGGAGAAAAGAACGGTCTCAAGAAAAAGCTCGGCAAAGCCCTTTATCAAGAAACGACCCAATATTTATACGATGGTGTCAATGTCTTTAAAGAATACGGCGAAAACGGCCAGCCATTAGCCCAATATTACATTGGGGCCGATCAAGTGATCGCCCGGAAAATGTTCGGATTCCACGGTCGCAAACAAGAAGGCTACGAAGGCAACATACGTACACGGGGTGGGTTGTTATATTACCATGAAGACGCGTTAGGGAATATCATGGATGTCACCGACCGCATTGGCGAACCGATCATGAAATATCGCTATGATGCCTTCGGCAACCTGTTTACACAGATGGCAGCCCCATACAATGTAGTTGGATTTACAGGCAAATCCTATGACGCAAAAGCAGGACTCATTGACTTTGCGGCAAGATGGTACAGTCCAAATGAAGGGCGCTTTGTATCAGAGGATACATTTACAGGTTGGATGGATATCCCGCAAAGCTTAAACCGATATGTGTATGTTAATAATAATCCACTTGCATTCATTGACCCGACAGGGCGACAAGCAGAATCAAGCAATTGGACAGGACAAATATTAAAACGTGGTGATGAAGGACCGTTTGTTTCGGACCTACAAACCATGTTGAAGAACGTTGGATTTTCTCCAGGCCCCATTGACGGAAACTTTGGTCCGCTAACCGAAGGGGCAGTCATCGACTTTCAAAGATATGTCCATATCACGGTGGATGGCATCGCAGGACCTCAAACCTATGGGGAATTAGTAAAATATGGGGGCCTTGGAGGGAGTACAGGAGGCGAAAGTGGTCGTCAAGAAGTGACGCCACCCCCTCCGACAAAAGAAGAAATCATCGCCATGAGAAGCAGCTATTTTCGATCGGTAGCCGGTGTAAGACAGCCATATGATGTTCAAAATAACGTTACCGTCCAAAGCCGGTATATTTATCATCAATCAACGCCATCAAGGTATGGATTTGACCTTAAAGCAGGATACTTTTTGAAAAAACTGCCGAAATGGAAAAAGTTCCGACTGCCATCATCATCCTTTAAACGGCAAGCAGGATCGATGGCCCTTGACTTCATCCCTGTAGTCGGCAATATTAAAAGTGGAATAGAGGCGATTATTGGCCGGGACTTAGTAACAGGACGGAAGCTATCCGTCACCGATCGGCTGATGGCGGGAGTAGGGATTTTTACCGGCGGTGGAGGAAAAACAGCCTTTAAAGGTTTAAAATTTGGATTTAAATTTGCCAAGACACCAAAGTTAGGGATTAGTAGAAAGGGTAATGCGGGTCTATTAAAATTAGACTTACAGTTCTTTGCTTCTAAGGGTAAGGGTAAAGTTAATAGAAAGCTTTACCAAAAAGAGAAGGTTACCAGCAATACAAAACAAATCACTGAATATCGTAGAGTTATTAGGAAATCAAATTTAGAAGTTGAAAAAAGGAAATTTCTCGGTAAAGATTATATTGAAGTGTCTCCTGGTAAGTGGAGAAGTCGAGATGGTTCACGGCAATTTAGAGCTAAACCTAATGATATCCACGGAAGGCACGGAAATATTGGTCCCCATGTACACTTTGAATTTTTAAATGGTAATATGGAAGTTATAAAGAATGTTCATATTAGGTTAAGGTGAAGGTGATAAAATGATACGAATGTTTAGAGATGATGAATATGCACTACACATGGAGTTCGATCATGACGGTGCTATAGAACTTAAAACAAAGTTTCAAGAAGCATTAATTAATGGCCACAGTTGCATTCGCGTTCATAATAGTTCATTAGATTCAATGAAAAAAGTTAAAGAGATTAAGATTACCAATTGCGGTCAACCTTCGGAGATGTATTACAATTCTGAAATATTAACACTTGAATTAGATAAAGACATTATTGATTTTTGTATCGTTAGATTTAACGCCTGTATAAATCACAAAGATTTTTTTCCAGCTGAAATATGTGATGTAGACTATGAAAATACAGAATTAACAATCTATGGGATATATATGGAAGTTAAATAATATACTTCTTATATTAATTGAATGGTGAGATTGTAGTATGAGACAAGAATTTTTAAGAGATTTAAGTGATTACTAGAGCTATTTAAAGAAACAGAAGAGGAACTAGATGGCTCTAGAATAGAATTAATTTAAACTTTAAGTTACAGGCGAGGCTGTCCCAAAAGGTCGGTAAAACGACTGAACTGCCCCCTGTAAAGTAGACAGTGGAATTAAAATCAGCTAAGCGGCTTGGGCCCTATATTCCATAGGGCTGAGGCCGTTTAGTCATTTTTGAAGTCGTTCATCAAAGTTCCATTGGTGCATTATCAATACACCTACCAACACGTGACATACTATGAGTCATCTTTGCCTCATCAATTCTCCACTTAAATCCAAGTGAAGTATATTGAAATCCACGATCACTATGAATGAAAGGTTGTTCTCTGGGTAAACGTCAAATAGCCCCCACCTTTTTGAAGGCTTTAGTTAGCTGATTAAAAGCAATACATGTAACAGGGAGTGTGGTTGACCAAGGAAGCATTTGATCCAATGCATTCTTGTCTGACAAATCCATATTGGGAAGCTGCTCAAAAAGATAGCGAAGGTAGTAATATGGATTTAATTGATTCTCTTTGGCTGTCTCCACAATGCTGTAGATGATGGCACTTGCTCGTGCACCTTGTGGTGTATTGGCGAAAAGCCAATTTTTCCTTCCTATGACCACCGATTTGATGGAGCGTTCGCTGCGATTATGATCGATCTCCAGTCGCCCATCCTCTAAAAAGGCTATTAATTTTGTCCCATTGGTTCAGACAGTATGCAATGGCTTTTCCTAGTGCGCTCTTTGGCAACACTTGCTGTTCTTGCTTTTGAAGCCATGACAAAAAAGCGTCTAGGATGGGTTTACTTTGCTTTAGACGTTCTTCATACCGATCTTTGGGATCTAATTTTTTTAATTTGCGTTCCACCGCAAACAGTTGATTACAGAAATTCAGGCCTTCTGTTGCTGTCACTGGTTTCACGCTATTGGCGGGCATGGATCTTAGGGCGTCTGTAAATCCTCTACGCGCATGAGCCCAACAACCAACCAAGGTTACGTTTGGCACTTTATGGTATCCTGCGTATCCATCCACCTGCAAATAGCCTTGAAAACCGTTTAGGAATTTCTGCGGGTTTTCCCCAGCTCTCGTTTCCTGATAATCATAAAGGATGATAGGCGGTCCTTCTATTCCTGTCTGATACTGCCATAAATAGGATGTAGAAGTAGCTGGTCTCCCAGGTTAAAACGTGGTGATGAAGGACCGTTTGTTTCGGACCTACAAACCATGTTGAAGAACGTTGGATTTTCTCCAGGCCCCATTGACGGAAACTTTGGTCCGCTAACCGAAGGGGCAGTCATCGACTTTCAAAGATATGTCCATATCACGGTGGATGGCATCGCAGGACCGCAAACCTATAGGGCATTAGTAAAATATGGGGGCCTTGGAGGGAGTACAGGAGGCGAAAGTGGTCGTCAAGAAGTGACGCCACCCCCTCCGACAAAAGAAGAAATCATCGCCATGAGAAGCAGCTATTTTCGATCGGTAGCCGGTGTAAGACAGCCATATGATGTTCAAAATAACGTAACCGTCCAAAGTCGGTATATTTATCATCAATCAACGCCATCAAGGTATGGATTTGACTTTAAAGCAGGATACTCATTGAAGAAACTGCCGAAATGGAAAAAGTTCCGATTGCCATCATCATCCTTTAAACGTCAAGCAGGATCGATGGCCCTTGACTTCATCCCTGTTGTCGGCAATATTAAAAGTGGAATAGAGGCGATTATTGGCCGGGACTTAGTAACAGAACGGAAGCTATCGGTAACCGATCGGCTGATGGCGGGAGTAGGGATTTTTACCGGCGGTGGAGGAAAAGCACTCTTAAAAGCAGCCCAAAAAGGTTTTGGATTTGCGGCAAACTCTCTCAGGTACAGTAACCGGCTGAATGAATCTGCAGATGCGGGGAACCTACTGAGAGTAGACTTACAATTTTTTGCGAGTGGTAAAGGTGGAACTAAGGGTACAGGCAAAGCTTCTAAATATGTAGATGTGACTAAATCTGGTAGTCGTTATGCTAACAGAGCGACTGATGTATCTAAAGCACAGTTCGAAAAAAATCTACTTAGAGATGGATGGAAAAAATCAATATCTAAAGACGGAAAAACAATAATACTGACAAAAGATGGTGCAAAATATGTTCTTCGCGACGGTGCTAAATCCACAGGTGGTTCAACTGCAGACTTTTATCCAAAAGGGAGCAAAAGAATGACTTTAAAAATTAGGTTAAAATAGGGGGAGTCCAATGAATTTAGAAACTTTATTTGTTAGGGAAAAAAAAGAGTTTAATAAATTAATAGGAATAGCTAGTGATACGTTTTATATAGAAAATAGATTGCCTAAACAGGTATTCCGAGAACAATTCAATTATTTTTTGTTTGAAGAGTTTGACTGGGCAATGGACAAAGATTTTTGGAGCATAATCCAGCAATTATCTAAAGAAACAAAAGATGATTATGTCCTTACCGCAGTGTTAGATCCTAATCCAGTAGAATATTTTTATAAAGAGTTTAATTATTATAATTGGATGAAACTCCCTGTCAATTTATCACCCGATGAATATTTAGATGTTCTTGAATTAGGACCTGAGGAAAGTCCAGCGGATGCAGTGCTGTACAATTCTTATACCGTTATTTGGCTACCTCCTTCAATGAAATGGGCAATATGGGGAGAAAGAAGTTATGGGGTTTGTGTTTTAGGGCTTCAAGATGTAAACAATAGTGCAGATTTATTGCCGATTTTAAAAAATTGGCGCTCTATTGATGAAACAGTTTTATCGTGGGTAGGGCTCAATTTTGTAAATCAACAACTTCCACAAGAAATTGCTAATACTCTTTTCTTAAATTATTCTAACGGCGTTAAGTAAGTATAGATGCCTATCCCGAGCACAAAAATAAAACAAAGAGAACCTTGATTGGCTATATGCCTTTCAAGGTTTTTCTATTTTAAATCTAACAGCTATATCAAATAATAAAGTGTGTTTACGAGAGAATTAGAGAATTTAAGTATGTTTTTTACCAACATTTTAATTCAGAGCTCATAATGGTTCACCTACAATGAGTTTGGCTGCAACGCATGGTAAAGCGATTAACACCATTAATACCCTTCGAGTACACTTTAAAACACGAGAGAAAGCTTTCTCGTGGCGAGAAAAGAATATAAACATTTGACGCAAAAGCAGGACTCATTGATTTTGCGGCAAGATGGTACAGTCCGAATGAAGGGCGCTTTGTATCAAAGGATACATTGGCAGGATGGATAGATCACCCGCAAAGCTTAAACCGATATGTGTATGTTAATAATAATCCACTTGCATTCATTGACCCGACAGGCCGACAAGCAGAATCAAGCAATTGGACAGGACAAATATTAAAACGTGGTGATGAAGGACCGTTTGTTTCGGACCTACAAACCATGTTGAAGAACGTTGGATTTTCTCCAGGCCCCATTGACGGAAACTTTGGTCCGTTAACCGAAGGGGCAGTCATCGACTTTCAAAGATATGCCCATATCACGGTGGATGGCATCGCAGGACCGCAAACCTATAGGGCATTAGTAAAATATGGGGGCCTTGGAGGAAGTACAGGAGGCGAAAGTGGTCGTCAAGAAGTGACGCCACCCCCTCCGACAAAAGAAGAAATCATCGCCATGAGAAGCAGCTATTTTCGATCGGTAGCCGGTGTAAGACAGCCATATGATGTTCAAAATAACGTAACCGTCCAAAGCCGGTATGTTTATCATCAATCAACGCCATCAAGGTATGGATTTGACTTTAAAGCAGGCTACTCTTTGAAGAAACTGCCGAAATGGAAAAAGTTCCGACTGCCATCCTCGAAGTTCATGGCATAAGCGGGTTCCATGGCCCTTGACTTCATCCCTGTTGTCGGCAATATTAAAAGTGGAATAGAGGCCATCACCGGTCGAGATTTAGTAACAGGACGGAAGCTATCCGTCACCGATCGGTTGATGGCGGGAGTAGGGATGTTTACCGGCGGAGCAGGAAAAACAGCCTTAAAAGGATTAAAATTTGGATATAAATTTGCCAAGACACCAAAGTTAGGGATTAGTAGAAAGGGTAATGCGGGTCTATTAAAATTAGACTTACAGTTCTTTGCTTCTAAGGGTACGGGTAAACCTTTACAAAAACATCATTATGCTACAAATAAAAGTAAAAAATATACTCCACAAATAGAGGCTATAACGAAAAAATATGGACTAGATTTGGATGACGTTTGGAATATAGAATTACTACCTCATCAGGGAAGACATCCAAATGCTTATCACGAGTATGTGTTAAGCAATATTAGAACTTTTGATAAAATAGCTAAGGGGGATAAAAGGAAATTTTTAAGATTATTCGAACAATTAAAACAGGAAATTAGAAAGAACCCGGAGATGCTTTATAAAGATTATTGGAGGAAGAAATAATGAGATTTTATAAGTTGCTAATGGATGATAGTGATGATAGAGATGTAGTAGCATACTGTATAGATACAAAGGGATTTGAACAATATGAATTATCGGAAGGTAAGTATATTCATAATTGGAATAGCGAAATCACCTTTTACTTTGACCCTAAAGAAGGAGAAAGATTAACAGATTATTTAGCAAACAATTTAGGGTGGTTTATAGTTTCTGAAAGATTTAAAGCGATTTTAGAGGAAGTAGATGATGGTATACAATATCTGCCTATAAATGTAGTGAATAAAGGTGAAAACAAAATTTTAAAAGGTTTTTCGGTAGCTAACATTTTGAATGTTGTTGATGCATTAAACTTAGAAAATTCAGATTATAGTGTGTTTGAACTTGATGGTGAAAGTATATATAGTATAAAAAAATATGCTTTATGTAAGGAGGCGATACAATCAAAGCATATTATTAAACTCAAGGGTGATGAAATTCCAATATTCATATCAGAAGAACTTAGAGAATTAATAGAGAAAAATAATATAACAGGATGTGACTTTTTAGAAGTTAAAGTAATCTAAATATAGGTATTTTTACGGGAATAAGGCTCTGACTCATAAGGGTCTATCTCCCTCGAACGAACAAAAAATATAATATATAGACATTTCACTTAGTTACGTATATATTTTTTTATGGAGGGGGACTGACCTTTGTTTTGAACTGCCCCCTGTCAAGTAGACAGTGGAATTAAAATCAGCTAAGCGGCTTGGGGCCTATATTCCATAGGGCTGAGGCCGTTTAGTCGTTTTTGAAGTCGTTCATCAAAGATTCCATTGGTGCATTATCAATACACCTACCAACACGTGACATACTATGAGTCATCTTTGCCTCATCAATTCTCCTCTTAAATCCAAGCGAAGTATATTGAAATCCACGATCACTATGAATGAAAGGTTGTTCTCTAGAGGTGGTTCGATTTAACCATTTGTAGTAAGTAGACCGCGCGATCCCAGCGATTGCACAAAGTAGAGTAATAGAAAAGCCTTCTTCCTCATGTAACTCTTGAATAGCTATATATGTATCGGGAAATCGTACCTGGCTTAATCCCGCCTCCTTTCGAGTTCCTCTAACTTTTTTAAGAATGCGTTTTCTGCTCGTAACCGTTCATTCTCTCGTTCAAGCTTCTTCATTTCTAATTTGATCTTTTCTTCTGGTGTGAGCTCTTGTTCTTCTTTTTTCCTTCCTCGTCTATCTCTCAGTGCTTCTTCTCCACCATCTTCATATTTCTTTACCCATTGATAAACTTGTTGGTAGGAAATTTTATATGTTTCAGACGTATCCTTTAATTCCCTATGACGATTATAACGCTCCACCCACCGTTGGAGGATCGACTAGAGATGTCATACATTCTAACAATCTCATATTGAGAATATTGACCCGACAAATAATCTCTCACAGCTGCTTCTTTGATTTCTTTAGGATAAGACTTCCATGATGTTGATTTTTCTAATCCTTCTATTCCATATCACTCAAACTTTTACCCATTCTAATACGGAATATTTAGTGACTTGATATTCAGAACAAATTTCTTTCAGGGTGTAATTTCCACTATGATAAGCAAGCACCACTTCCTGCTTGAATGGAGTTGAGTACGATTGTTTCCCCATAAAAAACTTCCCCTAAGATAAACAAAATTTTTATTTTTTAACCTGTCTACCTTAGGGGGAGCATATCACTATTCAATTAGACTTTATCTTAACAATAGTTTACATAAAAGTCAATCTTGTGCTTCTCCTGAAGTATAGATTCGTTCCATGATCTCAGTTTGTTTTTCCTCTTTGATAATTCCTGTGAAAAGAATGGTCATTGCAGAATGAAAGGCTTGATCAAAAGAAATATTGTTTTGTTGTAAAAATAGTGGGTGGATCACCGTCTCAATCATCGCAAAAAGAATTCTTGAGATTACTTTCACATGGATTGTTTCCTTGATAAAATCCTCTTTCTCATTCTCTAAAAGATAAGCGATTCTCTCTAATAAAGAATGGCGAAACTGATCAATTTCTTCCCAAATATGGGGATAAAGAAGTGGCAATTCTATCATGATATTTGGATACATCGGGTAAAAGAACTTCGTGTCTTGCTCATTAGACGAATATTCCCCATGGGTCATGCGACGTAATTGTTGAATAAAACGTAAAAAGGTAGTAATAGGAGATAACTGTTCAATCATCGAAGTATTAAAAAGGTCTTGAAAGACAGAAAAATTATCATGAACGATCGACCGAATTAATTCTTTTTTATTGTCAAAGTATTTATAGAAGGTCTTTTTTGAGATTTGCAATTCCTTACAAATCATTTCAATTGAAGTGTTTTTGATTCCATTTTCCGAAAATAATCTCCACGCCGTTTGTTTGATTGCCTTTGGATATTCCAATATTTTCACATCCTGTTTATTCTATTCGTTTATGAAATTTAACGATTGCAATGGTACAAATGATAAGTGCAAAAACAGATAAAATCAAAGTTTCCCGCCAAAGATATTCCAGTCCTATTCCTTTTAAAAAGATACCACGAAGAATTTCTAAGAAATAGGTGAGGGGAATCAATCCGCCAAACCATTGAATGATGGTTGGCATCGTCTCTCTTGGAAAGATAAATCCAGATAGCAGCACACTAGGTAAGATAAAAGCAAACGAGATTTGCATGGCTTGTAACTGCGTTTTGGCTACTGTTGAAATCAAGATCCCAATCGCTAACGTGGTGATTAAAAATAATAAACTTAAGAGCATGAGTAATGGAATACTTCCTTTTACAGGTACGCCAAACCAGTAAACCCCAGTTAGGAGAACAATACTAAAAGAAAAGAGCCCAATTCCAACATAGGGAACCAATTTTCCAAGAATTAATTCGATTGGGCGAACTGGAGTGACGACCAACTGTTCCATTGTTCCTCTTTCTTTTTCACGAACTAAAGCAAATGCCGTAAGAATTGCCGTTACGTTCTGCATGATTAAGCCAATCAATGCAGGAATATTAAAGACTAAACTTTTCATATTTGGGTTATAGAGAATTCTTGGTACGATAGAGATTGACGGTTCAAAGCTACCTACACCTTGTTTTGCTAAAAGCTGTTGTTGTCGATCCAATGCTTGATGTTGAACCGTTAATTCGGCATGAGTGAGAGCTGTTTTTGCAGCATTGGGTTCTGTTCCATCCACAAGCATTTGTACTGAAGCACTCTCTCCTTTATCCAGAAGATGGCTATAATCAGGTGGTATAATAATCCCAATTTTAATTTTTCCTTGGTCGATTAATTCTTGGATTTGGTCATAACTATTTGCATAATAGAGAACTTGAAACGACTTTGTATTCACTAGATTTTGAATAAATTCTCGACTTTCCGCACTCTTATCTTGATCCCAAACACCTGTAGACAAGTGTTCGATATCTGAGTTTACAGCATATCCAAATAAAAGAAGCATGAAAATCGGCATAATGAGGGCAATCGCCAAACTAGGGGGATCTCTACGTATCTGGAGGATCTCTTTTTTAATAATAGAAGTAAATCTTAACCAGTTAAATGACGGTTTTGTCAATTGCATTATTGGTTTCCCCTTTCCCATTTTGAGCATTGACGTATAAAATAAAGAGGTCTTCCAGACTTTGTTGTTCAGCTTGTTGTTTTAATTCCTCTGGTGTCCCTTTGGCTAATAATTTCCCATTATAAATAAAGGTGACAAAATCACATGTTTCGGCTTCATCCATATAATGGGTACTCACTAAAACAGTCATACCTTGTTTGGCTAAGTCGCGGATCACGTTCCAAAAGATTCTTCTTGAAACAGGATCAACACCTGCTGTTGGTTCATCTAAGATTAAGACTTCAGGTTGATGAAGCAAGGCACAAGCTAAGGCTAACCGTTGTTTCCAACCTCCAGAAAGAGTACCTGCACGTTGTTTTTCCCTTCCTGTTAAACCAGCCATTTCAATTAATTCTTTTTTTCGCTCTTTAGCTGTATTTCCTTTCAGTCCATAGATCCCCGCATAAAAATCTAGGTTTTCGTCTACGGTGAGTTCTTCATACAAACTAAACTTCTGTGACATATAGCCGATCCGCTGTTTGATTTTTTCTGCATCCTTTACAATATCATAACCAAGAACCGTTCCTGTTCCAGAAGTGGGTGTAATAAGTCCGCATAACATTCGGATTGTTGTTGATTTGCCTGAGCCGTTTGGCCCCAGAAAACCGTAAATAGAACCTTTGGGAATCTCCATACTAATCTGATTGACTGCGGTAAATGAACCGAATTTTTTTGTCAAATCTTTGCAGGAAATCGCGGCATTCATTGATGATCCCCCTCATCAAAAGTGAGGTCAACTGGCATTCCTGGCTTTAATTCATTCCATCCATCAGTTGGTTCAACCACAACTTCAAACACTAGTTTTGTACGCTCATCGGGTGTCTGTACATTTTGGGGAGTATATTCTGCTTGATCGGAAATAAAAGTAATTTTTCCCTTAAATGTTTTGTTTGGATAGGCATCGACTCGTAGCAGCGCAGGATTACCAATTTTAACTTGATTCAGCTTATTCTCGGGAATGTATACTTTTACATTTAACTTCTTCGGATTGAGCAGGGTGAATAGTTGATAGTTGGGTTTTACTGTTTCATGGATGGAGATATTTTTTCTGAGAACGATTCCGTCAATTGGAGCAGTAATCGTTGCTTTTTCAAGTTGTATCTTTGCCTGTTCTTGATGGGCTAACGCTTGTGCCCATTGATGATAAAGACGAGAGATGGTATAAGGAGTTGCCCCTTCTTTTAACAGGTCTAATTGTGCCTCTTGAGCTTTTTTTTGAGCATTTACCTCATTAATTTGTGCTTGAATCGATTCTTTGTCCTGTTTCGCCATTTGGTATTGGACTTCCATTTGTCGTAATTGGGCGGATAAGGAATTCACTTGACCTTCAGCTTGATTAATGGCTTCTTGCTGCGCCTTTAATTGAGATTCAGGAGCATTACTATCTTCTAATTCTTTTAATTTTTCTTTTTGATAATCGAGAGTTTTTCTGGCGGATGCGAGTAAACTCGCAATTTGATCATATTGTGCTTTTCTCAATGAAATATTTTCATCAGCTTTCTTATCTTGGACGAGTAATTGGTTTTTTTCAGCATTGATCTGTTCTAAAGAGGATAAAGTTTTTTTGATCTCTTGGTTCCTCGTTCCAGCCTTCGCTTCATCTAAATTGGCTTTTGCTACTTCTGCGGCAGATTTTGCTTCGTTTAATTGAGCTTGTAAGATCCGATCATCGACCTTGGCTAAAATATCTCCTTTCTTCACCTGTGAACCTTCTTCGACAGATAGATCGATGATGGTTCCACCCACCTCTGACAGAATGGGAATTTCTTCACCTTCTAAAGTACCAGAGTAAAGGTCTTCTTGGTTGGAACAACCAATCAAAAGTAAGGATAGTAAGAAAAAGATCATGACGATTCGTTTCATAATTTCCCTCCCATTTTTCTTCTTTGATTATTAGTATAGGTTGTGAAACGAATTTAACAATAATCGTTTCCACATTTAAGTATGCCAATTTGTCAAAGAATGACGACATTATTTCATGGTATAAGACTTAAAACTCAAAGGTATCAATTGCGTTCAAACAACATTCCCATAGAAAAAATCTGTTTTTAGATTTCGAAAAGCCCCTTTATTTCAAAGCATTTTTCCTTTTCTACTTCCCATTTACCACCTTTACCTCCAATCTTGGCATTACTTTTGCATAAAACAATATTCGACAAAATTAGTGATGATTCCAAGTACTGAGGTGATGTTGATATGAAATTGAACCGAAGAGACTTTTTAAAAGCTTCCGCATTTATTGGATCTTTAAGCATTTTCGGAATTGGTCTAGGAAAAGTAGCAGCCGATGAGAACTTTCGACCAACTTCTAGTCGGAAAAAAAGCTCAACCAAGACAGGGCAAGAACCGGAAATCAAAGTCGATCTAAAAACGGGGAAAGTTGAGCTTAATCCTAATTACGTTATGAGGAATAGCGTTTGTTTAGGTTGTTTTAGTGTTTGCGGAAATCGCTTAAAGATTGACAAGAAAACAGGACAAATCGTGAAAGTTTTCGGTAACCCTTATCATCCGAATTCAGCACAAAACCCATTAAAGTATGATGCACCACTTCTTGAGGCATACCTAAGTGCTAGTCGTTATGAGGAAAAAGGGATTATCAACCGAGCGACCGTTTGTCCGAGGGGAAATAGTGCGTTCGAGACGACATATGATCCACAGCGGATTTTGGTTCCATTAAAGCGGAATGGAGAAAGGGGATCAGGGAAGTGGAAACCGATCTCTTATGAGGAATTACTAAACGAAACAGTGAATGGTGGAAAATTGTTTCAAGAAATTGGGGAAGATCGTGAAATCGAAGGTTTTAAACAAGTTCACGATTTGAAAACATTGATTGATCCAAATCGTAAAGAATTAGGAGCAAAAGTGAACCAAATGGTGTTCCTTGGTGGACGATATGATGGAAGAACAGAATTTACGAAAAGATTTGTACAAGCATATGGCACTGTGAACTCTTATGGTCATACAGGAATTTGTGGAGGAGCGCGACGTGTTGCTTTTCAGGCATTTACTGATGAGTGGAAAAAAAGTCCACATATGAAACCCGATTTTGATGAATCAAACTTCATCATCTTCTTTGGTACAGCTCCGGGACAAGCAGGGAATCCATATCAACCCATTGCAAGGAAAACAGCGAACGCAGCTTCAGAAGGTAATCTACAATTCGTAGTTATTGATCCAATCCTACCTAATCTAACAGGAACCAAAGGAAAATGGATTCCGATTAAACCTGGCCAAGATGGTGCGTTAGCCATGGGAATGATTCGCTGGATTTTGGAAAACAGTCGGTATAACGAGAAATATCTATCTGCTGTAAATGAAGAATCAGCGAAACAAATTGGCTATCCAAGTTGGACCAATGCGGCTTATCTCATCATTGATGATCCCAAACATCCGAATTACCGGAAATTTTTACGTGCGGCAGATTTAGGGATTGGTGCAGAAGATGAATATGTAGTGATTGATCGAGATACATTACAAGTTTCCACGAACAAGAAGAGTAAGTTTGGGCAGATTCTTTTCAAAGGGGAAGTGCAAGGAAAAGATGGCAGCAAGATTCCAGTGAAGACTTCCTTAATGGCACTAAAAGAAAATGCAGAGAAATATACATTAAAAGAATATAGTCAGCAATCTGGAGTACCTGTAGAAAAAATCACTTGGTTGGCTGATGAATTTTCCAAACGGGGTGCAAAAGTAGGAACGGATCATCATGGTGGTCCATCGATGCATCCGAATGGTTTTTATTCAAGCTTAGCAATTATTCTTCTTAACGCTTTGGTCGGTAGTGTGAACAAAAAAGGTGGAATGAGTAAAAGCGCAGGGGGATTCAAAACCTTTGATGAAGGCCCAAAATATGATTTACTGAACATTCCTGGTGCGCAAAAGCCAAAAGGTGTCAAACTCTCTAGAGAGAAGTTTGCTTATGAAAATACGACAGAATATAAAGAAAAAGTAGCAAAAGGAGAAAATCCTTATCCTGCAAAAGAGCCATACTACCCATTTGCTCAAGAAATGATGCAAGAGATTATTCCTTCGGCAATTAAAGGATATCCATATCGTCCAAAAATTCTTTTAAACCATCAAATGAATCCTTTATATACCGTTCCTGGACTTTATCAAAAGGATATCATTGAAGGGTTAAAGGACCCGAAAAATATTCCATTGATTATTTCGATTGATGTCGTGATGGGAGAAACAACGGCTTATGCCGATTATATCGTCCCTGATACGGTCTTCTATGAAAGCTGGGGTTTACCAAGCGTATGGAATGGTATGGTGAATAAGGTATCCGCCACCCGCCTACCTGTTGTCACTCCCAAGACACCAAAGCTAGCAGATGGCCGTCATATCAACATGGAAACCTATCTCATTGATATTGCAAAAATGCTAGGTTTACCTGGCTTTGGTGATCAGGCGATTCCAGGTACAGATGGCAAACTTTATCCATTACACCGTCAAGAAGACTTCTATTTAAGAGCAATTGCCAATATTGCCTATGATGGAAAGAAGCCGGTAAAAGATGTGAAACCGGAAGAAGTGAAACTTGTGGAAATCGATGAAGCATTAAAAGGTTTTGAAGACATACTCAAACCCGAGGAATGGAAGAAAGTCCTCTATGTCCTTGTACGTGGCGGCAGATTTGAAGCGAGAGAAAATGCTTACGAAGGTGACGATCTTAAGTACAAATACCCAAGAGTACTAAATATTTATAACGAGTTTGTCGGTTCTAGCAAAAACTCATTAACGGGTGAGTATTTCGAAGGAACGGCTGCCTATATCGAACCTGCATTTAGCGATGGGAAAGCGATCAAAGAAGTTTATCCAGAATCGGAATGGCCATTTAATCTCATCTCCTATAAATCAAGGTTTAGAAGTACATCGACATTAGCCAACATTAGTAAATTGCGCAATATTAAAGAATCGAACCAAATTCAGATTCCGCGAGAAGCTGCTCTTAAGCTTGGAATCCGTGATGGGGATCAGGTTAAGATTGTAACTTCTACTGGCGAGGCTGTTGGTCAGGCAAAAATACGTGATGGATTAATGCCAGGAACAATTGCGATCGCTTTTGGATACGGACATTGGGAATACGGAAGTAGAACCTATCAAGTTGGTGGGAAAAAAGTATCTGGAAATGAAAAAATTGCTGCCGGAGTTGCTCTCAATCCCATTGCTCATCGTGAGAAAAACGGAAACATGGTTAATGATCCAGTGAGTGGTGCGATTTCTCGAAATGATACACGAGCAAAACTGATGAAATTATAAATGGGAGGAGAAAATTCGATGCTATCCATTAGCGAGATTACGGCAAGGGAACAACTCTATCAATTTTTTGCCTCCTTGTTTTTAAAAGAGCCTTCAAGGGAATGGCTTGAAGGCTTAATCGTAATAACCCCATACTTAAAAGAATTGTTTGCTGACGAAATTTCTTTTCAAGAATGGGATCAACTCATTGATCATTATCTTAAAGGAAGTTTAAAGATTGAAGAGATACAACAGGATTTTTATGATTTATTTTTTGTACCCACTTCAGGACGATATCTTCCTGCTGTTGAGTCGATCGTACTTTATAACAAACTATGGGGAGAAACGGAAGTCGAGTTAGCAAAACGATACGAACAGACGAAATTTATTCCTGAACAACTTGATATATTTCCATCAATCAGACAATTGAGAATGTCAGACCATCTTGGCTATGAACTTGGATATATGGCTTACCTATGTAATATGGAGACGCATTCAAGGATGGAAATTAGACAACAAATTCAAGGGGAAGAGATTGAAATGTTGGAAGATCACCTGATCCCCTTCGTCAAACGATATGCGGAAACTTTTATTCCCATTGCTTCAGGAACCTTTTATGGATTATTCGTTCAACTTTTAGAAAAATTTCTAGAAACTGATCGTCAAATGATTCTAACTAGTGAGGTGAACTGTTATGGCGAATGAACAAGTTCAACAAAGAACAAAACGCTATGCCATGGTGATTGATATCGGAAAGTGTAGTGGCTGTGATGCCTGTACAGTAGCTTGTACGATTGAAAATAATGTACCCGAAGGTAATTTCCGTACCTGGGTAAAAGAGATCGAAGTAGGAACTTTCCCAGATGTAAAACGAGCAAAATTACCACGGTTATGTAACCACTGTGAAGATGCCCCCTGCCAAAAGGTTTGCCCTGTTGAGGCGACATGGAGAGCAGAAGACGGTACAATCCTCATCGATTATGACCGTTGTATTGGGTGTAAATATTGTATGGCTGCGTGTCCTTATGAAGCCCGTTATGTGAATCCGATTACCAATACCGTAGATAAATGTACTTTCTGTTATCATCGTGTGGAAGAAGGTTTAGAGCCGGCTTGTGTCGCAACTTGTGTGGGTGGAGCAAGGGTGTTTGGCGATTTGAATGATCCGGATAGTTTGGTTCATCAATTAGTGGCAACAAAGAATACACAAGTATTAAAGCCGGAAATGGGAACAAAGCCACAAGTATACTATATTGATGCAGACGGTACATTAATGAGTTCTGATTATTCTGCCTTAAAGAAAGGGGAGAAATAACATGGGAGAGTTTGTAAATCTCAACTATTTATACAATGTACATCATGAGATTCCACTTGGTTATTTGATCTCCGTATACTTTTTCTATACAGGACTTAGTGCTGGATCATTCCTATTATCTAGTTTAAGTTCGGTATTAGGGATTAAGAAATATAAACCGATTGCCAAAATTGGAACTGTAATGGCTCTTTCTTTACTGGTTATTGCACCATTACATTTAATTGTGGATCTAGAACAACCCGCAAGATTTTGGCATTTGTTCGTCTATTTTAATCCTACATCGCCGATTAGTTATGGTTCTTTTCTCTTAACCGCATATCCCATTATGACAGCGATTTATGGTTGGTTTATGTTTCGCAAGGATTTCGCAATCGGTGCAAAACAATTATCGAACTGGAGAGGAAAATTATACCGCTTTTTATCCTTTGGCAAGTTAGATACTAGTGAAGAATCCTTTCAAAAAGATCAACAACGCGTAAAGTTACTTGGTATGATCAATGTCCCATTAGCGCTGCTCGTTCATGGTTATACAGGATTTATTTTAGCCAATGTTCAGGCAAGAGGGATTTGGAATACCGCGTTAATGCCATTTATTTTCTTAATGTCGGCAGTCGTATCTGGAACAGGATTGCTTTTAATCTTAACTATGCTTGCAGAGCGGTTTTTAAGTCGTGAAAAACGAATTACGGAAGAAAGAAAAGAGTTGATCTTTGATATTGCCAAAATGATGGTTTGGTTTATTTTAATTGATGCAGTTTTATTAATTGTTGATTTTATCGTTCTATTCTACGCGGGAACCAATGCTTATGAAACGGCTTGGCAGATGCTTCATGGTGAACATCAAGTATCGTTCTTGCTTTATGAAGTCACAATTGGCTTACTGATTCCATTTATTATGTTTGCCATTCCTAAGATACGTAAGTCTTACACGGGAATTACGGTTGCATCACTCATGACACTTTTTGGAGTAATGGCAATGAGGATGAACTTTGTTGTCGGTGGCCAACAACTTCAATTGGATGGAAATGGATGGAATGAATATATTCCTAATCCAACTCATCTAGCCTTTATTTTTACTTTTGCTGCATTAGAAATCATCTTGTTGGCGGTATTATTCTATGTTCTGCCAATTACTGATGAAAAGGATCGTTATGTTGATAGTGAATCGAAGGCCAATATAAAGGTAAAACGTTCAACGAAAACCATTTCGATTCAAGAATAAGGAATCGTTTAACAAAAGTCGTGCTCATAGAAACATAAAATCTTTACTTGAGGTTTAGATTGGAGGTCGTAGGTGTGCTTAGGAATTTACTAAAGCTTGGTATGGAATGGGCAGAACGGCAAAAACCAATTCAAGTCCATCCTGAAAAATGCACCCATACTCGACATAAATCATCCTCTTGCGATGCGTGTATAGAGATTTGCCCGAATCAATCTATTCACTTACAACCTAGCTTAACGATTGATTGGTCATGTAATGGGTGTGGCCTATGCACCTCCATCTGCCCTACTGAAGCATTAGAATTAAGGAAAAAACCAAATAAAGAATTTTATACAGAAGTTAAGAAAAAGACAGAAGGCAATGAAAAAATATTTTTTCATTGTCATCAAGCCAAAGAAATCGCCCCATTAGAAAATCAATTGATACTACCCTGTTTGGCGATGATTGATGAAATCACGATTCAATTATCAATCGCAAATGGTATCAATCAATTTTGGTTTTTGACAGATGTTTGTGAACCATGTACTTTATCAAAAGGTAAAAATCTGTTTCAAAATCGTCTTCATCAATGGAAGAAGCGTTATCCTGAGATGGAATGGATTACGACGACACGTGCAACTTATCGTGCTTTTGTCAAAATGGGAAATAATAGGGACGTTAATCTTCAAGATTCGGGCCAAATCAATCGACGAGAGTTTTTTAAAGTGTTTGGTAATGAAGCGAAACAAACCATTGTAAAATCACTCTTTAAGGAAAAGGAAAATTCCCCGTGGAAAAATGGTGAATTAACTACTCAACAATCGATTCGTTTACAAGTGCACCAAAAGTGGATTAAACCGAACCTGGAACTCGTTTATCCATTGCAGGAAAAGCCGTTTCAGTTTGATAAGGACCAATGTACCCTTTGTGGGATTTGCGAAAAAGTGTGTCCAACAAATGCTATTAAAATTCAACAAGAAGATCAACAGCTATTTTTTGAACAAGAACAATGTATTAGCTGCAATCTATGCGAGGATGTATGTTTTCGTAATGCAATTACATTTCTTTAACCCTTCTTTTAAAAAATATAACTGCTATGAGCGTAGTCAAAAGGGCTATGCTCTTTCTTTTTCAAAAGTTTATCTAGTACTAAAGAACTAAGAATAATAGGTAATCAGACTGAAATTATGTAAAAAGAGTAGAATTGGAGACGAAAAAATGTCGAAATGAATATAAAATAGAAAAATATCTCAAATTTTAGGAGGAATGAATAATGAATGTAAGAAAAGGAACCGGTATTCGTAGTAAAGTTTTATTCGGTATCTCAGTCATTATCGTAATTTTGCTAGGTATTTCTATACTAGCCGTCGTGAATATCCAACAAGTGAATAAAAGAGTCAATGATATTGAAACAAAACAAAATGAATTACTCAATTATGAGAATATGGGATTCAACATGGTACGGGCAAATGCTGCCATTCGCGGTTATTTATTGTTTAATGAAGCAAAGATGATTAAAAATTATGAAGACATTACGACTCAATTAGAAAATAGTATTGAAAAGATAAAGAAAACCGGAAACGTCCCACTCAATCTGCTAGAATTCGAGCAAGGATTTACAGATTGGACAAATGCAATTGAAAAACAGGTCATTCCCTTATGGCAAAAAGGGGAGAAGCAAAGAGCATTAGAAATTGCAAAACCTTTAGTCGGTGATCAGTCAACAAAATTAGTACTCTTAAGCCAAGACCTAGCGAAGCAAAAAGAGAAAGAAATTCAACACCATTTACAAAGCATTGTAAGTAATGGCACAAAAACGGAAAAGTCTATGTTATGGTTTAGCCTCATTGCCATTATCATAGGCGGAGCAATAGGACTGTTTATGGGAGATCGAATTTCAAAACCCATTTTACAAGTAGCCAATACGATGGATCAACTAGCCAAGGGTGATTTTACAAAGCGCATTCCTTTGACATCAAAAACATCGAAAGACGAACTGGGACAACTTGCTCTTTCGACAAATCGGATGGTCGATCAATTATCAACGATTCTCAAACAGGTAGAGGAAACATCGGTACAATTAGCGGCATTCTCTGAAGAACTTACCGCTAGTTCTGAGCAAACGAGTAAAGCGACCGAACAGATTACGGTTTCGATTCAAGAGATTACGAGTGGAACAGAAGATATCGTGATCCAAACACAGCAAACGGATCGAACGGTAACGGAAATATCGAATAACATGGAACAAATAGGGCTTTATACAAAGACAACAGCCAATGCATCCATTGAAGCATCAAAGACAGCGGAGAATGGAAACCAAGTGATGGAAAAGGCGATTCAACAAATGGAATTCATTCATACAAAGGTAGGAGATTTCGCAGAAGTTGTTCACCGACTGAATAGTAAATCAAACCAGATCGGACAAATTGTTCAGATGATTACGGAAATCGCAGAACAGACCAATTTATTAGCCTTAAATGCAGCGATTGAAGCAGCAAGGGCTGGAGAACATGGAAAGGGATTTGCCGTAGTTGCGGATGAAGTTCGTAAGTTAGCCGAACAATCAGGAAACGCTGCAAAGGATGTCAATGATCTCATCCTTGATATACAAAACGAAATTACAGAAGCCGTGCATGAAATGAATCGAGAAGAAGATTTAGTGAACGAAGGAATGACCATGATCTATCAAGCCAAAACTTCGTTTTCTGATATTCAACTCGCAGTGGATCAGGTATCCAATCAGATGCAGGAAGTATCGGCAGCTGTGCAACAAGTGACATCTGGAATCAATGGAATGGTAGGTCTAATCAAAGGAATTAACGAGACCATTGAAGGTTCAGCAAAAAATATGGAAACTATTGCAGCATCGACTGAAGAACAAACCGCTTCAATGGAGGAAATTGCCGCTTCATCAGAGGAACTTGCAAAGATGGCTGAGGAATTGAAAAGTGTGGTCTCAATTTTCAAACTTTAAGAAAGGAGCATCGCTGACTACTTTTTAAAGTAGTAGCGATGCTCCTAAAGAAAGCAATGCTTTCTTTTCATTTATCAAACCTACCTACACTTAAATCGTCTTTTTTGTTCTTCAAACAATACAATATGATGCTCCTCGTCTTTAATAATTCGTCGTAATATGGCTTGTATATGGGGATCGGCAATTTGCTGAATGTGGATCTCATAATTTTTAATTGCTTCAACCTCTGCACGAATATCCAAATCAAGCTGTTCGCACAAGGTTTTACCATAACCAATAAAACTACTATTCCAATATTTTCCTTTTGTACTTTCGCCACCTCGTATTCGTGGATCTCCTCCCAACAAAATAATCAATTCAGCAAGGATTTCCAAATGGTACATTTCAATGACAGCAACACCTTCTAATAAATCAGCTAATTGATTGTCAATAATATCAAAAAAATAATGATGATATAGATATTGATTGATCGCAGTAAATTCACTTATTACACCTGCGTAGTCGTCCATTAGAATTTCTGCGTAGGCTCGGTTTGGCTTTAGCACATTTATTTCAGGGTATGGCTCTGGTGCTGCATATTTACGGAAACGTCCGCTTAAATGGTCATTCTCTTTTGGACACATTTTTGTCCCCCCATTCATTTCACTACTACTTATATGCGTAGCCCAGCTTGAACTATGACACTTAGTTTATTTATAGACCTGTACATATTACATTAAGCTTATTTTTATCTGAATTTTGTTTGTACTCATCAAATAAGGCTGATCATTTCTGTCTGTGATCGTTTTCAAGTTTTTTCGACCCTGTCTATTCTGTTTTCAATCTATCTGTATAGAATGCGTTAAGGGAATTGTCCCTTAAGCGAATAGATCCAAATTTGGTGTTAATATAACTATAACAATTCATTAATAAGGATTTACAATTGACAAATATTCTCCTAACATTTACAGGCTATAGTTATTCATGTGAGAAAAAACAAAGCTTGAAGGAGGAGAAGGAAATTGAAAAAGAAATTTAGTAAAAGAGTTTTACTTATTGCATTTCTATCATCGATGGTCATTACAACAATGTCTGGTGTCATCCCATCGTTTGTTGATGCAAAGAAAGAGGATGAAGCAAAGATTAAGAATGTCATTTTGTTAATCGGGGATGGAATGGGAACATCTTATACAACGGCATATCGTTACATGAAGGATAATCCAAACACGCCGGAAATGGAGAAAACTGAATTTGATAAATACCTAGTAGGACTACAAACCACCTATCCAGAAGATGAACATGAGAATATCACAGATTCAGCAGCTGCTGCCACTGCTTTGTCGGCAGGAGTCAAAACGTATAATGCAGCAATTGCTGTCGATAATGACTTTACCAATGTAAAAACTTTACTAGAACAAGCAAAAGAAGAAGGAAAGTCAACAGGATTAGTGGCCACATCCGAAATCACTCATGCAACTCCTGCCGCCTTTGGTGCCCATGAAATTAGTCGTAAAAATATGGATGCGATTGCCGACGATTATTATGATGAAATGATTAATGGAAAACATAAAGTAGATGTCATGCTTGGTGGAGGATTAAAGAACTTCGTTCGTAAAGATCGTAACCTTGTAAGCGAGTTTAAAAAAGACGGTTACAGTTATGTCACAACTCGTGAAGAATTAATAGAAGACAATAATAAGCAGATTCTTGGATTGTTCGCACCTGGCGGTTTAGATAAAATGATTGACCGTGACGATCAAACTCCATCTTTACAAGAGATGACTCAAGCAGCCATTCAACGTTTAAGTAAGAATAAAAAAGGTTTCTTCTTAATGGTGGAAGGTAGTCAAATTGACTGGGCAGGTCATGACCATGATATTGTCGCCGCTATGAGCGAAGTGAAAGATTTCGAGGATGCGTTTAAAGCAGCCATTGATTTTGCCAAGAAAGATGGACATACCTTAGTCGTGGCAACGGCTGACCATTCAACCGGTGGATTATCTATAGGAGCCAACGGAATTTATAATTTTAATGCAGCTCCTATCCAAGCGGCAAAACGGACACCAGACTATATTTCCAATTTGATTGCAAAAGGCGCCATTGTAGAAGATACATTAAAACAATATATTAATTTACAATTAACTTCACAGGAAATTCAATCAGTAAAAGAAGCCGCTGCTACAAAAGACCAAACAAAAATTGATAATGCGATTGAAGCAATTTTTAATGTGCGTTCCTTTACAGGATGGACAACAGGTGGTCATACGGGAGAAGATGTTCCAGTCTACGCTTATGGCCCTACAAAAGAAAGGTTTTCCGGGTTAATTGACAATACCGACATAGCAAAAAACATCTTTAACATTTTAAAATCAGGTGGAAACAAAGAACAACATTAATTCGTTAAAAAACGTTAAGTAATGTACAATTCCCCCCCCCCTTAATTATTTATTTATATCCCTATTCCTTTGCGAATAGGGATTTTTTGTGTTGCGCCCGGTAAGGGCGACAACTTGGCGGTGCTACAGGATTGGCAGTAGGAAATAAATTTGTAACAATCTTTCCGCTTAGTCCTATGGTACAATAAATATAGATAGATATTTGTAGATTGGAGGACATCATGAAAAGATTCGCTTGGGTGACCGTCATCGTTAGCGTTTTGTTTTTCTCCTTTTTAGGTTTTCAACAGTGGAAAAATCAAAGTGAAGCAAAAGAACAATTTCGAATAGGAATTCTACTAAGTGGTCCTGAACGATTGGAAAAAGTGAAAGGACTGAAAGATGGTTTGCAAAACTTAGGCTATATCGAAGGAATGAACGTCACTTATACCATCAAAGATGCAAAAAATAATGTGAAGCTAATGGAACGCTATGCTTCTGAACTTGATCGAATGAATCTTGATGTGATTGTAGCTGGTGGTGCCATTGAGGCAAAATTTTTTAAAGAAAATAAGGGAGGAAAAACACCGGTTATTTTTCTAGGAGTAGCAAATGCTGGACAACTTCATTTAGTTGAAAACTATAAAAAACCAGAGGGGAGAATGACTGGAGTTGAAAATGGCCATATTGAGCTATCCGCAAAACGATTAGAATTGTTTTCCATGCTCATTCCGTCTATTCAAAATGTCATTGTGATTTATGATGGACAAGTTGATGCAAGTCTGCTTAGTTTAGAACAAGTAAAAAAGATAGCAAAAGAAGAAGGAATACAGATCACTCCACTTTCAATCTCAGATACACAACAATTAGAGACGTTTAAAAAAATCCCTCTAAAAAAAGATGAAGGAATACTAGTTCTTCCAAGTTTCTATCTTGAAGAAATCAGTCCACAATTAAGTCAAATCGGATTACAGAAAAAAGTCCCTATTTTTGGGGTAAATATCAATGATGTGAAAAATGGTTTCCTTTTATCTTACGGTGTTTCATATTATGATCAGGGTTACCAATGTGCAAGTATGGTTAGCCGCATTCTACAGGGTCAAGTTCCAAGAGATATTCCGGTAGAAAAACCAAATACAGTGCGGTTATTGGCTAATTCGTTAACCGAAAAAAAATTGAACATTCATTTTTCAAAAAGCGGTAGTGCGTTTATCCAACGGATTCCTGTAACGGAAAGGGAGATTGAATAATGAATCGACATCTTGGTAAGAACAAACGCTATTCACTCTCTTTTTGGAATCGAATTAAATTTAAACTTTTATTCTTTGGTATTACAATGTCCATTTTACCGATTGCAATTGTTGGCGGTTATAATATTCAAACCTCTAAAAATACCTTAGAGGAAGGTGTAAAAGAAAAACAACTTTACATTGTCCAACGAGCCGCGACAGAGGTAGATCACCTACTCTCTACGATTGATAGCAAGATGCAACTCACGATTGATGCCAATGATGTAATTACTAACAATTCCCAAGCAAAACAACGATGGGAACAGAGTCTGTACGGATTTCTTAAGCAGGATCCGGAAATTGAGAACGCATTTCTTCTTGACCAACAGGGACAAGTTATTACTGGAGTATCTCGATGGATGAGTAAGGATAAGCTACAACAAATGGCTAATTCACTCCATGAGTTGGTATTACAAAATACAACAAACAAACAAGATTGGATGAGTTCGGTTCAGTTTAAAGCAGATGGTACGCCATCGATTCGAATGGTACGAACAGTCTATTCACCAGAAGATCATTCTTATCAAGGGCATTTCGTTGTTGATGTGAATTTAAAAGGTACATTTCAAAATATCTCTGCGATTCATTCCGGTAAAAATGGCTACATTTATTTGATTGATGACAAAAGCCGATTGATTGCTCATACCGATTTTGGTCAAGTCATATTAGGCAAAAATGTCATACAAGCTCCTGAATTACAAAAAATGATCGACCATAAGGGTAGGATGTCAGAACCAACACAGTATCGCAGTTATACAGGAGAAAAGGTCATTGGTGCATATGCCCCGATTGCTTCGGCAAATTGGGGAGTAATTATTGAACAGCCAATTGCACAAGCATTTGCGTCCATTCAATTTCTGATTCAACGTTTATTGATCATGATGGGACTTGTGAGTGGAATAGTTGTCCTGCTTAGTGTTGTATTTGGCATTTGGTTTACCAAACCGATTGAGTTGATGGAAAAAGCAGTACAAAAGGTGACAAAAGGAAAACTGGATGCAAAAATCAATTATCAATCCAAAGATGAATTTGGTCAATTAGCTGCTGCTTTTAACCATATGACAGATGAACTTCAGCTAAAAACAGATCATTTGGCAAGGGAAAAAGAACACCTCGATACGATTGTGAATGGAAGTGGGTCAGGCTTTGCTTTAATTCATGACGATTATTCAGTCGAATGGATGAATGATCGGTTACGACAATGGTTGGCTGATGATCGCCAACAATTTTCTTGTTATTCTTTATTAGGACGTTTATCTGAACCTTGTCAAAATTGTCCGATTACGTTAAAAGACCCTATGCAATGTCAAAATGAAATCGTCACTACGGTTCAAAATAATGGTCAGAAAAAAATGTATAGCCACCGAATGTATCCTCTTGAAAAAGTGAGAGAAGGTGATCCAAAATATTTAGTCGTTGTGGAAGATGTTACAGAACAACGACAACTTGAAGAAATGGTGATTCAGGCTGATAAACTTTCCGCATTAGGTATTCTTGCTTCTGGATTTGCACATGAGGTGAATAATCCCTTAGCTTCCATTAGTGCTTATGCTGAGGATCTCAAAGAAAGAATAAAAGAGGAACCGATTGAGGAATTAGTACAAGCGGGAGAAATCGATCGCTATCTGGACATTATTCGGAATAATGTCGATCGTTGTAAAGGGATTACTGGAAGTTTGCTTAATTTTACGAGAAAGACTTCATTTGTTACTCAAGATATTGATCTGTCTAAATTGATTGAGGATAGCTTAATATTGATGCAACATGTTTTAAAGAAAAAACAAATTCAAATTGATAAGCTATTTCAAACGGATCTTCCTTTGGTTCATGGTGATAGCTTGCAAATTCAGCAGGTATTGATTAACATTATCCAAAATGCCATTGATGCGATGGATGAAGGTGGGCAATTAACGTTATCGACACATAAATCACTAAATCAGGTTGAGATTCAAATTCAGGATAATGGACAGGGGATGACAAGTGATCAATTACAGAAAGTCTTTGACCCCTTCTATACCACAAAACCTGTTGGCAAAGGAACAGGTCTTGGACTCTATATTTCTTATCAAATCATGAAGAAAATGAATGGGGATATACAGATTGAAAGCCAACAAGGAAAAGGGACAGTGGTACGAATCATCTTTCCCACTGCATAAGCATAATAGGAGGTGGTCGAAATGGAACATATGATCCAAATCCTTGTAGTGGATGATGAAGAGGATCTTTTGCAATTGTTAGTACAACGATTAAAGAGAAAAGGTTATAAGGTGGATGGGGCATTATCTGGAGAAAAATCATTAAAAATGATGAAAGAGAAAGCCTATGATGTCGGAATTTTTGATATTAAGATGCCTGGAATGGATGGTATTGAGCTGTTAAAAGTAGCAAAAAAACTAGTGCCTGATATTGAAGTGATCATGCTTACAGGCCATGGAACGGTTGAAACAGCGATTGAAGCGATGAAATCAGGTGCCTATGACTATTTGACCAAACCCTATAATCTTTCAGAACTGGATGTCATCATTCAAAAAGCGATTGAAAAGAAACAACTTTTTGAAGAAAATCAGCGTTTAAAAGAAGTTTTGCAATCAGAAGGTTCGCAATTTGAAATCGTCGGCGAACATCCGAAACTGAAAATGTTGTTGGAAATGACAAAACGAGTGTCTAAAAGCCATGTTCCAGTATTAATCGAGGGTGAAAGTGGAACTGGAAAAGAGTTAATTGCTAGAGCACTTCATGCTTGGAGTGATCGGGCGAACCAACCGTTTATCGCGATCAATTCAGGTGCACTAATGGAAAACCTGTTAGAAAGTGAACTATTTGGTCATGCGAAAGGAGCTTTTACAGGTGCAGTCACTGAAAAAAAAGGTTTGGTAGAAATGGCCCATAAAGGGACATTGTTTCTGGATGAGATTGGCGAGATGCCTTTGTCATTACAAGTGAAATTATTGCGTTTTCTAGAAAGTGGGGAATTTCGTCGGGTTGGAGATAATCAATTGCGTAAAGTAGATGTTCGACTTGTAGCGGCAACGAATCGCAATTTAGAAAAGGAGATCGAGATGGGGAATTTTCGCGAAGATCTATATTTCCGTTTAAACGTAATGAAACTGGTTGTCCCCCCACTTCGAGAACGAAAATCGGATATTCCCTTGTTAGCACAATATTTTCTAACGAAGTATCAGAGTCTTTATGGGGAGAAACAATTGAGTAATGAAGCATTACAAGCTTTATCCCATTATCATTTTCCGGGGAATATTCGAGAATTATCTCATTTAATTGAACGAGGTGTCCTCTTGTCAATGGGCAAGATGATTCAATCCTCTGATATTTTCCCACACAGTCTAAACTCAGTCGAGGAAAAGAAAGAGAGAAAGGAGGAGGTGGCCACTCACACGATGATTTCATTAGAAGAATTAGAACGGCAACATATTGAGAGGGTTTTAAAGGAGTGTGATTGGAATAAGACGAAAGCCGCACAAATTTTAGGGATTAGTTTACGAAACCTTTATCGAAAAATTGAAAGCTACCAGCTTGAACCGAAGTAAATCATAATGACAATATCGCATACTATGACAGTTTGTCAAAGTAAGTTGTTTTGGGAAAATGGATAAAGTTGAGGTTTGTGATTTGGCACTTTTTTTGCATTAAGATAAAAATAAAGAAAGAGGCATAAATATTATTGAAACCTTTCTTTATCATTTCTGGTTTATCATTTTATGGAGGTGTTTTCGATGTTAAATAATATTGGTATTCCTGGATTAATTCTGATTTTAGTCATTGCATTGGTCATTTTTGGACCTAGTAAACTACCTGAAGTGGGACGCGCGTTTGGACGAACCATTAAAGAGTTTAAAAATGCAACGAAAGATATTTTAGATGAAAACGAAAACGAAAAGAAAGAAAGCTAATGTCAGGGAATGACGTAATGTTTGTTCGAGATCTTTTAAAACAGTTTGGTACATTCATTTATACAGGAAATCAATTAGATGATCTTGTGTTGATGGAGCTTGAACTGCAAGATTTATATGAATACAAGATGGTCTCGGACGAAGATTATATGAAAACCAAATTGATTCTTTCTAAGGCAAAAAGAGAATTAGAGAAGCAAAAGTAGATGGCACAGGAGTGTCATCTTTTTTTGTTATTGTCAAATTACTACAAAGTTTTCATTGTAGTTGGATTAAAGAGTTTATTATTTGACTGAATTTTCAGTTAAATGAAAAATGAATTGTAAAAATGCAGAAAACTTGTTATCATTAATTTAATAAACTTTATTACGTATACGCGTTAAAGCGCATATACGTTTAAGTATATAAGTAATAAAGTAGAATGGAAATACATATCGAAAAGTAGGGAGAGAATGATATGAAAAAGTGGATTCGAGGAACTTTGATTCTTGCACTTATGATTAGTATTTTATCTTTAGTTGCTTGTTCAACATCAAGTACAGATACGAAAGATTCAAAGACTTCAACTGAAAAGCAAAAAACAATTGGAATCGTCCAAATTGTAGAACATCCATCCTTAGATGCCTCGAGACAAGGATTTATTGATGCGCTAAAAGCAAACGGGTATGAGGACGGAAAACAAATAAAATTGGACTATCAAAATGCTCAAGGACAAGTACAAAACTTAACTACCATTTCGCAAAAATTCGTTAATGATAAGGTGGATTTGATCTTTGCGATTGCTACTCCTTCTGCCCAAGCAGCAGCTCAACAAACGAAAGATATTCCAATTTTGATCACAGCTGTAACGGATCCAGTAACTGCCGGTGTTGTGAAGTCGATGGATAAACCAGGTACAAATGTAACAGGAACCACAGATATGAATCCGGTGAAGGATCAATTAGCTTTAGTAAAAGAAGTAAAACCTTCTGCCAAAAAAGTAGGGATTATTTACAATACAGGGGAAGCCAATTCAGAAGTTCAAATCAAGATTGCAAAAGAAGTTGCACCAGAGTTAGGACTTAATCTAGAGTTAATAGGGATTACCAATAGTTCCGAAGTAAAGCAAGCAGCAGATGCTCTTGCAGCTAAAGTAGATGCGATTTATGTTCCAACAGATAATACTGTGGTATCCGCTCTCGATTCTGTTCTTAAAGTAGCAGAACAAACAAAGATTCCTGTAGTCGTTGGTGAAGGAGATTCAGTGAAAAAAGGCGGCTTAATCACTTATGGCCTAGATTACTATAAATTAGGTTATCAAACAGGGGAAATGGCTGTGAAAATCCTAAAAGGTGAAGCCAAACCACAAGACATGCCAATTGAAACACAAAAAGATATGAAGCTGATCATTAATAAGAAAGCAGCGAAAAGTATGGGAGTTGAACTTTCTGAGGAGTTGTTAAAGAAAGCGGATGAGGTAATCGAGTAAGTGAGATTTTACAACTAGAGGAGGAGCATTATGAATGTACTGATTGGTTCATTCGAACAAGGATTGATCTATTCCTTAATGGCAATAGGTGTCTATTTAGCTTTTCGAATATTAGATTATCCTGATTTAACGGTAGATGGTAGCTTCCCAATGGGAGCTGCCCTTTCTACCTTATTGATCACAAAAGGTTTAAATCCTTTTTTTGCTTTATTTTTCGCATTACTTGCAGGTGGAATTGCAGGTTTCATCACAGGAATATTGCATACTAAGGGAAAAGTGAATGGACTTTTAGCAGGGATCCTAACCATGACGGCCCTATATTCCATTAATTTGAAAATCATGGGGACTGCTAATCTTTCACTTTTTCGTTTTGATACGATTTTCACACCATTTGAGAATTTAAAAGAAACGATACAGCAAACCTTAGGAGATTCATTGATCTCTCAATCGATCAATGCTTGGTTATTTACAATCGTATTATTTATTTTTGTTATCGTAATAAAGAAGTTGATCGATTGGTTCTTGCAGACGGAATTAGGTTTAGCAATCCGAGCAACAGGTGATAATCCTTCGATGATTCGAAGTGTGGGTGTCAATACCGACTATTCCACAATTATTGGATTGGTTTTATCTAATGCATTAGTAGGCTTAGCAGGAGGGATAATGGCCCAATACCAAGGTTACGCCGATATTCAAATGGGTGTCGGAATGATTGTAGTTGGGTTGGCATCGGTTATTATCGGTGAAGCGATCTTTGGTAATCGTTCGATCCGAAGAGCAACATTCTCGGTCGTGTGTGGAGCCGTTATCTATCGACTGGTTATTGCTTTAGCTTTGTACCTTCCTGGTTTTAGTCCTACAGACATGAAATTAATCACAGCGTTACTTGTCATCGTATCTCTTACACTCCCTCGCTTTTCATTAAAGAATAAAAAAAAAGCTGTGGTAGGGAATCCGATTCAATCAATCGATTATTCGCTGAAAAAAGTAACAAAAGAAGGTTGAAGCAAAGAGAGGGGAACAAGTGATGTTAAGAGTCAATCAGATATCGAAAACATTCAACCAAGGAACCGTAAATGAAAAACAAGCGCTAATCAGTATTGACCTTCATTTATATAAGGGTGACTTTGTTACGGTCATCGGTAGTAATGGCGCAGGTAAGTCCACATTAATGAATGCGATTGCTGGCGTTTATCAAGTAGATCGTGGATCCATTGCTATCGATGGTGAAGATGTTACCCGCTTAAATGAAAGTCAACGAGCCAAATACATTGGTCGTGTATTTCAGGACCCAATGGCGGGAACAGCCCCTACAATGACAATTGAAGAAAATCTAGCGATGGCATATAAAAGGGGAAAGAAAAGAGGATTACGACTTGCTTTGAATAAGAATCTTCGCGATTTTTTCCGAACTTCTCTTGAGTCATTGGAACTAAACCTAGAAAATCGCTTGGAAACGAAAGTGGGCTTGCTCTCAGGGGGAGAACGTCAAGCACTAAGCTTATTAATGGCAACTTTTACACAGCCCAAAATTTTACTGCTAGATGAACATACAGCCGCCCTTGATCCGAAAAGAGCAAGATTAATCACTCATCTTACGGAAAAGATTGTGAAACAAGACCATCTTACAACACTAATGATTACTCATAACATGGATCAGGCTTTAAAATTAGGAAATCGTTTAATTATGATGCACCAAGGGGAAATCGTACTCGAGCTAAACGAGTTGCAAAAAGCGAAAATGACTCCAGCCGATTTAATTCATGCGTTTGAAGAGTTAAAAGGTGAGAAGTTCGTAGACGATCGAATTGCATTAGGATAAATGAAAATGATCTAAAAGGACTTAAGCAGATTGCTTGTTTAAGTCTTTTTTATTGGGTTCTTTAAACTTTCTGTTGAGGGACATCCTATATTTTTCTAAAATGGTAGGTAAAGATGAAATAGGAGATGGATGAAATGGACTTATTTAATCTAGAAGGAAAAGTGGCAGTGATCACAGGATCGGGAAAAGGAATTGGTAAGGCAATAGCCTTAGGATTAGCAGATGCTGGTGCCGATGTTGTCGTTGTAGCCAGAACTCAATCGGATATTGACCAGACCGTTTTAGAGATTGAACAAAAAGGGAGAAAAGCAATTGGCATATCTACTGATGTAAAGAAAAAAGAAGAAATTGAAAGAATGGTCGAACAAACTCTGCATACTTTTGGAAAAATCGATATTCTTATCAATAACGCGGGGATGAATATTCGTACTCCTGCACTAGAAGTCTCTGAAGAAGAATGGGAACTTATTATTCAAACCAATATGAAATCTGTTTTTCTCGCTAGTCAAGCAGTAGGAAAACATATGGTAGAACAAAAACACGGTTCGATTATTAATATTAGTTCCGTCGCTGGACATGTTGCTTTAAGAACAGGGGTGGCCTATGCTGCGACAAAAGCAGGTATTATCCAAATGACGAAAACCTTAGCACTGGAATGGGGAAAATATAATGTTCGCGTCAATGCGATTGCCCCTTGGTATTTTAAGACGCCGTTAACAGAGAAATTATTAACAAACAAAGAGTATTATGATGAGGTAATCAGTCGCACGCCCTTACGTCGCGTTGGAGATGTCAAGGAATTAGTAGGTCCAGCCGTGTTCTTAGCATCAGATGCCTCTAGTTATGTGACTGGTCATACGATTTTTGTTGATGGTGGTATGAGTATTTATGGATTTTAAATGAACTCGATTATATTAGAAAAAAGGCATTGCTCAGAAGCAACTGAGAATGCCTTTTTCATGGGATAAGAAAGGAAACTTATAATTTTAGACTGACTTTGATTTTTTGAAATAGAATCCAAGTGCAATCCATGCAATAGATGCCCCTATCGTGAGAATTGTTCCTTTAATACCGACCCATCTATATACCTCAAATGTAGAGATCAATGCGAGAAAAGCAACAACCATACTTGAAAAAAAAGCCGCGTCTTTATTCAAAGGATGGCCCCCTCTCCGAATACTATTAAAATACTTATAGAACTTAGTCATTCATGTTTTACTCTAATATTAACATAGAAAGATGGGAAAATCATTGTCAATTCTCTTTCAGTCGATTAAGATGTGATTATATGTTCTATAAGCACGACTTTTACGAGCGAGTTTTCTTCCCTACTATTTATTCAATGAAAACCGCGAGGAGTCGGAGTGCGTTAGAACATATAATCCATTTAAAGTATATAACCTTCGTTGATATGATTGAGAAATTATATAAGGAGTTCTGCTCATGAATGAAGCAACATTAGTATTAAACCAATCAACCCGTTGGGACCAAAAACGGTTTTATATCTTAGTGGTTACTATAGTTGTATCGGGATTTAGCCAAGGATTATTGCTTCCTTTGTTATCCGTATTACTTGAACAACAAGGGATCTCTGCAACCTTTAATGGATTAAGTTCTGCTGCTTTATATATTGGGATGTTACTTGCCTCTCCTTTTATGGAGAAACCTGTGCGGAGATTTGGCTTTAAACCGATGATCATTACAGGAATGGGATTGGTCGTTGGATCGATGATCCTATTTCCTTTATGGATGAACTTTTATTTCTGGATTTTTCTTCGGTTCATTGTCGGGATTGGGGATAATGCCCTTCATTTTGCGACTCAGGTATGGATTACATCGACCGTCCTCCCTGAGAAAAGGGGAAGGACGATTTCGTTATATGGTCTATCTTATGGAATCGGCTTTGGAATCGGACCGCTTGGATTGATACTTTTACGATATGGACATTGGGTACCTTTTATCGTAGCTGTATTCTTATTCATCCTTATATTCATGACTATTCTTCTTTTAAAAAATGAAATGCCTGAACAGTCACAAGAAACCCATACGGAAAAACGATATTTGCAGGTTTATTCCTTAGCTGGAATCGGTTTAATGCCGATGTTTATCTATGGTTTCTTAGAAGCAACACTCAATTCTAGTTTTCCAATCTACGGAATCCGAACTGGAATACGAGAAACAGTTGTGTCCACTTTATTATCTTCATTTGTAATTGGCAGCCTGATTTTCCAGCTTCCACTTGGTATCGTTAGTGATAAGTTTGGTAGAAAAAAAGTTCTTACTCTTGTGACATTGATTGGGGGAATCCTATTTGGGCTTGTCCCTTTTACGAATTCGAATTATGGATTGTTTTCCATTTTTATTCTTGCTGGTGGACTTGTTGGCTCATTATATTCTTTAGGGCTTGCGTATGTATCCGATTTGATCCCAATTTCTTTATTACCAACAGCCAATATTATTGCGACGATTCACTTCGGAATAGGTAGTATTATCGGACCTTATCTTGGTGGAGCCGTTCTATCAAATATTTCTGCTGATAGTCTATTCTATTTAATTGCGTTTGTTGTGATTTCTTTTGCTATATTTGCATGTATTGGGCGATTAATTAAGAATAAAAGAAAATAGGAGTTTATATATTCCATGCGTTGGAATATACAAACCTATGTACAAGCCATTTCATGTTAGAAAGGAAAGCCATTGCTTCATCATATACTTTTAAAAAAGCAGCTGTTGAAATTACTCAACAGCTGCTCTTGCTAATACCGAAGCATTCACAACACCAGCACCCTGGGCATAAGAAGATGCTTGGATCGGAACGGCAGATTGGCGTAAAAACTGTCTTAATTCTTCGGATGATAAGCGATATTTACTTAACATTAATGCTGCAACTCCCGTCACATGGGCTACAGCCATCGATGTCCCACTCAGTTCGCGATAGGAGTTATTCGTCCAAGTGGAAATAATTTTCTCACCGGGAGCAGCTAAATCAACTCTAGGTCCGATCGTACTAAATTTAGAGATTTGATCCTCCTGATTGATCGATGTAACAGCGATGGTTTCAGCAAATTGAGCTGGATATTCTAAACGTCCTCGAGTTCCTTTATTTCCTGATGCAGCGATCATGACAATACCAGCTTCATGTGCTCTTCGAATCGTTTCTTGGAAGGTAGAACTTGGTTCATTAAAGCCAAAACTCATATTGATGATCTGTATTTTGTTACTGATACACCAATCAATTCCTTTAATAATATCAGATAATTTTGCTGTACCATCTTTATTGAAGGCTTTTACTGCATAAAGATCGACTTGTGGCGCTGCACCAACCACGCCAATACGGTTATTGACTGCACCAACAATCCCGGCTACATGTGTACCATGGCCGTTGTGATCATAAGGTGGTAGAAAACGGCTAAGTAAATTAACTCCACCTTTTACATTCGGTCTTAGGTCCGGATGATCAAAGGCGATACCCGTATCAAGAATGGCAACACGAACTCCTTTTCCTTGTGTAACAGGCCAAGCTTGATCGGCATGTATTCGTTTAATTCCCCAAGGAATAACTTGAGGTTTTGTTAGGATTTTCCCTTTGAACGGAACATGAATTTTGACTTCAATGTCTTCCTCAACGTAAAAAATATCAGGATGCGTTCGGAAGTCTGTTCTCGAGTTAACAGGGAAATTTCCGATAAAGGCGTGAAGCCCCTTTAAATATTTTAACCCTCTCGTACCACACATTTTTAAATCATAGTAAGATTCCTGTGGAGAAACATCAGGCCTAAGAAAAACAATTTTTTTGACATATTGTGTGTTTCTTATAGGTTTGTGTCGAAAGAAAGGTAAAGGGTAAAAAGGCGGTTTTTGCCAAGGATAAGGAGTCATTGAAAAAACTCCTTTCTATTTTTTTCTCTTCTTTTTTGCTGTTTTTTGAATAGCATTTTGCAATTGTTGGGCTTGAGAATCAGATAGTAATTTTTCATTTTTTAGAAAATCTAACGCAGATCCAACACTTCCTGTTTTTTGGATATGGTCTGCCATTCTTCGAAGTTGGTCTTTACTCGTAGGTGCGTTCGTAACTCTTTGCACATATTCAAGTAATCCTTCTGTGCCTTTTGTATCTTTGACTTTCTTTGCCTCTTCTAAAAAGCGAGAAAGTTGATCTTCATTCATCACTTCTCGGCCCATTACAGAATTGATCAAGTCTACAAAATCCTTTTTAGTCGGTTTTTGGTCAGTCACAAAACATTCCTCCTTTTACAATATAAATTACTAGGAAAGGGAAAAATCTGTGATGGGATAATGCCTAGAAATCACAAAAAATTGAAAATTGGGCAGCAAAAAAATATAAGAAGGGAATAGAAATGGGCGAACGCCAGGATTTTTAGGTCATAGCATATATTGAAATGGCAAATCAGGGAAGCTTGAAGGAGGGATTCATAGCGTGGGTTCCCATAAAAGAAAATCATCCTCAGTTTATGTGAATAGCAAAAGTACCCAAAAGAAACGGACGCCACGTTCTTTTGTTGTAGAAGAACAAGAAGAAAGACAATTTCCAGCGATTATACCTGAATCATTTAGCTTCAAAAATTTTGACTTAGTTGGGAAAATTGATGATATGAGAAGTTTAACAAAGGAATTATCGATTATGGCCAGGCAATTAGAGATGTGGATGGGAGTTGCTTATACTGTAGCAATGGCATTTAAAGACAATGGGGTACTAAGAGAAGTTGTTAAATCATTAGCATCAATTGGCACAAATGGTGAACAGGGAGTCGAAGAACCAAAATCAAGAAAGAGGGCTCTACCTCCTCCACCTTTATCATTCTTTCAAAGAAACGATGAATATGAAGAAGAAAAAGTTGATCAGTTAAAGGAAGAAAAAGGTTCTCCTCAAGAAAACATTAATATCTTCGAGATTATGAATAATCCTGCATTTAAGGAGATAGTATCTAAATTGTTCCTAAACAATAAAAAGAAATAAAAAGAAAAGAAAGCCAGACAATTCTGGCTTTCTCAGCTTGTAGACAAAGTCCCTAACTAGTGGCCAAATCTACAGGTTTTTTTGTATAATAGGGATAGAATTCTTGGTTAACGGGGGAAATTTAGG